>CAYWLE010000172.1:0-4096 GCA_964458825.1 uncultured Oscillospiraceae bacterium
GCACGATGAAGGCAACCATGGACTGAGCCGGTCCCTTTTCGAAGCATGCGATGAACGCCTGCCGCTGCGCCTCGCTCATGTGGCTCTCCTGCACGATCAGATATGCATCGGGAAAGCGGCCGCGGTAGTAGCGGGCTGCCTGAGCAAGATAGGCATGTGAAGGAAAGCAGGCCAGATAGTTGCCCGGCTTAGCCTGCGCCATGGCGTGTATGATGCGCACGACCTGCTCCATGCTGGCGCTGCGGTCGCGGAACTTGACGTTTACGGGGATACGGGCGACGAAGAGGTTTTCCTGCGGGAAGGGTGATTCCAGCGCCAGATGGCGGCTCTTATCCGGCACGGCAAGCAGCCGGGCATAGAAATCCAAGGGTGCGAGGGTGGCTGAAAAGAGTGCTGCGCCGCCCACGCGCTTGAACAGCCGGTCGATATACTTCTCTGGAGCAAAGCACCAGAGCTTTACCTCGATGAAGTCCCCCCTGCCCTCTGGACGGATCAGCATGCGGTAAGCGACGTCGTCAAAGCGCTTGGCAAGCCTTGCAAACCAGCCGCAGTCCCGCATCAGCTCCCGAAGCTCCTCATCGCTCGCCCGCAGCCTTTCACCGATCTCATGCAGGGCGGCGGCTGCGCGGACGAGCTCCTCCGGCACATCGCGGCGGGCATCGTATTCGGCGTCCGGCTGCTTGAGCTGCTCCTCCAGCGCCTGTAGATGGCGGCAGAGCAGGTTATCCTCGCCATAGGCCTGCTCCATGCGCGCGCGCAGCTCATGTACACGCATGCCGGAAAGCAGGGCGGAATACATCTCCCGAGCGCGGTCGGGCAGGTTATGCGCCTCATCCACCAGCAGACCGGCGCGGCTCTTTTTATCGAAGTGGCGCTTGAGGCGGGCGCGGGGATCAAAGACATAGTTATAATCGCAGATGATAACATCGGCGATGAGGCTCAAATCGAGGGAAAGCTCAAAGGGGCATATCTCATGTGCCTGCGCCAGAGCCTCTATCTCCTCCCGACTGAAGACCTCGCAGCTCATTGCCTCCCGCAGGGCTTCCCGGCGGCGATCATAATAGCCCTCGCCATAGCGGCAGGCGGCGCAATCCGCCTTGCCGAGGAAGCATATCTTTTCCTTGGCTGTGATGGTTACGCTGCGTATCTTCAGACCGTCCCGCCGCATCAGTGCCAGCGCGCTCTCGGCGGCGCGGCGACCCGTGGTTCGGGCGGTGAGGTAGAAGATGGAGGTGATGGCTCCCTCCCCCAGCGCAAGCAACGCGCCATAGAGGGAAGCGGCCGTCTTGCCGATGCCGGTGGGAGCCTCGATCAGCGCCCGTTCCGAATCCAGCATGGCTTGCCGAACGCACTCAGCCATCTCCTGCTGACCCTCGCGGAAAACCTCGAAGGGGAAGCGCAGCTGCTTCAGGCTCGGCTCCGCAGCCTCCCGCCAAGCCTCGCAGGCAGCCACATGGGCTGCATAGGGGGCTGCATAGCCAAGGAAGCGCTGCTTCAGCTCCGCACGGCTGAAGCGGCGGCGGAAGTGGTGGACGCCTCCCTTAACGCCGGCATAGATCAGGCTAAGCTCCGCCTCAGGCTTGGCATGCTGCTCGCAGAGCATGTGGGCATAGAGCTCCGCCTGCGCCCAGTGGGCTGGGTAATCGTCCTTGAGGATATCATAGGGATTGGCTCGGGTGGTTTTGATCTCGGCAACGCAGATGCAATCGTCCTCGAAGCACACCGCGTCGGCACGACCCTGCACGCGCAGGTTCACGCCGCTGAGCTGAGCATCCATCGCAGTTGGAACCTCCGTCTGCCATTCGGGACCGAGCATGCCCTCGATAACGGCGTGACCCTCGCGTCCCTCTCGCATGCGGGCAGCCATGATGGCTCCCGAGGTCAGACTGCCATGGGCGCAGGCAAACTCCGCCAGCGCACGCACGCTGACCTCATGCAGCTTTTCCATGCGAGCTTCCCCCTTCACTGTGTGTTTTACTTGACAGTTTCAATCAGCGGTGGTAAAGTTAATGTGTATAATTCTATACAGCATACCACAGTATAAGTATAATCCATCTACGATATGATTTCAAGCAGGAGGAATGAAACATGACGCTCTATCCCCTTCTCATGGCGCCTTTTTTCCGCTCTGGCGAGGCAACGCCCTGGGGCGGCAACATGCTGCGCGACGCCTTTATGAAGGATGCTCCCGAACAGACGGGCGAAAGTCTGGAAATATCCGCACTGCCGGATCGTGAAAGCGTGGTTCGCAACGGCGTGCATGCGGGCAAGAGCCTTGCAAGGATGATCGAGCTTTGGGGCAGCAGCCTCACTGGAACCGAGGACGGCTCCTTCCCGCTTCTGCTGAAGCTGATCGACGCCAAGGAAACCCTTTCTGTGCAGGTTCACCCCGGCGACGATTATGCGCAGGCAAACGAGGACGGCAAGCTGGGCAAGAGCGAGGCTTGGGTAATACTCAACTGCGAGGACGGAGCCAAGCTGGCATACGGTCTGGATGCAAACGGGCAGAGCATGCAGCAGATCGTGGATGGCGGCGCGGATGCCATCGAGGCTTCCCTGCACTGGGAAAGCGTGCGTCCCGGCGACGTTTTCTACATCCCCAATGGTCTGGTTCACGCCATCGGCGCTGGAATCCAGCTCTACGAGATCCAGCAGTCCAGCGACGTGACCTACCGCTTCTGGGATTGGGGTCGCGTGGGAAAGGATGGCTGTCCCCGCCAGCTGCACACCAAGCAGGCGGTTGAGGTGACGGACGCTGCTCTCAACCCCGGCAAGGCCATGGGAACCACCTGCCTGTGCAAGGGTGGCAGCCGTACCTATTATATCTCTAACCGCTATTTTGAGCTTTGCCGGCTGAACCTCTCCGGCAGGATGCCCATTGACGATGGTCGCATGCTCTTTATCACGCCCCTCAGCCCGTGCAGGATATGCTGGGGCGACGGCGAGGAGATGGAGCTTGCTCCCTTCGACAGCGTGCTGGTTCCGGCAGGGCTGGAGGGCGTTTGCCTCGTGAGCGAGGATTGCAAGCTGCTGATGTCCTCCCTCTCCAATCGAGATGCGCTCCGCGCCGAGCTTGGCTATCGCGCCGAAAACGTGGCTGGCTTGATGGAGGATTAAGCAAGTAGGCACGAATCTATGCAGGGTTTTATACCCTGCTTTTTTATCGGAAAAGCTTAATCAAGCCATATTATGATTTTCTTAAGTTTATTTATTCTTATTGATATCGAAAACCAAGTGTGCTATTATATTGACAACAATGCAAATATTATGAAATACCGGAGGAAATAAGGATGAAGAAACTGCAAAGAATGATGGCGGCGCTGATGACGCTTGCCCTTCTCATGACTGGATTGCCGCTCTCGGCGCTGGCTGAAGAGGCTGCAACCGAGCCGATACAGCTTGAAGAGAGCGTTTCCGCGGCTCCCACGGAAGAAGCTGTGCCCACCGATGTGAAGGTGCCCGCAGAGGAAGCGGAGCCGACAGCTGAACCAGTCGAGCTGCCGACTGCCGAGCCGACGGCGGAGACCAGCGAAGAAGCCACGGTAGAACCGACGCTTGAGCCTAGCGAGGAGCCTTCTATCGAGCCGACGATAGAACCCAGCGAGGAAGCTTCTATTGAACCGACGCTTGAACCTACGATGGAGCCTTCTATAGAACCTTCAATTGAACCTTCGATAGAGCCTTCTCTTGAGCCTTCTGTAGAAGCTTCTATCGAACCGACAGTCGAGCCCTTCGTGGCGCCGGAGAACCACGATCCGCTTGGCTCCTTCGAAAAGGACGGCTCCACCACTGAGCATTATGTACCTGCGCAGACCATCGAAGCGCTGGCTTACTACATGGACATGAGTACCACAGAGCTTGCAGAGGCTCTTGGAATGAGCATGGACGAGCTGACCGCCCTCTCCCCCGAGGAGATCGCGGCTCTGAACGATGTGCTGCGCCAGCCCGTGAGCACCTATGCAAATGGCGGCGAGATCGGTCTTGGCAGCAGCTTTGGCGGCAATGCCCACACCAGCTATACCCTCGATTACAGCATCTATATCTCCCGCAGCGGCAGATACGTAATGAGCTTTAACTCGAACAAGGCGCTGAGAAT
>CAYWLE010000173.1:0-4031 GCA_964458825.1 uncultured Oscillospiraceae bacterium
TCCATGAGGCTTGCCTTCCTGTAGAACCAGCGCGCTGCGGGGCGGCAGATCGACGAGGATACAGGCTTCCTCGGTCGGCGGCTCGGCGGCGGTCGATTTGTCCTCGGTCGCCGGTCTGGCAAGCATCCGCAGGGGATAGCGCTTGCGGGTAGGTTTGCCATCGCCGCCGTAGGCTGGATCGTCGCTGGAGAGCAGTTGGGAGTAGTCTGCCAGCTGCGGCACAGATATGCGCAGATCATTCAGCGAAGCATCGCTGAAATTAAAGGCAAAGAGAACGCCGTTTCGATAGAATGCGATCACACGCTTTTTTTCGTCCAGCAGCCGCAGGTCGCCAAAGCGCATGTCGAAGATGTGCTTCTCCTTTGCGATGCGGAGCATATCCCGATCAAAGGCGTTCAGGTACTGGTACTTCAGAAGCTCGCTGTCCCGCAGGCTCCACTGGCGGCGGCAGTAATGGAAGCTCCAGCCGTTGCCCTCCCGGGGGAAGTCGATCCATTCGGGGTGTCCAAACTCATTGCCCATGAAGTTGAGGTATGCCTCGCCGCCGGCGGCAAGGGTGAATAGGCGGATGAGCTTGTGCAGGGCGATGGCACGGTCGATCACGGGATTATGGATATCCTTTGCCATGTCGGTGTACATAGCTGCATCGGCAAGGCGGAAGATCATGGTTTTATCGCCAACCAGAGCCTGATCGTGGCTCTCGACATAGGCGACGGTATTCTCGCCGGGGCGGCGCAGGCACATTTCGCACCAGAGCCGGTTCAGATCCCAGCTTTCATCAGGCTGCTGCACAGTGCGGATCCACATATCTGGCAAACCCATGCCCAGCCTGTAGTCAAAGCCCAGCCCGCCATCGGCGATGGGCAGGCACATGCCGGGCATGCCGCTCATATCCTCGGCGATGGTTATGGCTGCGGGGTTCACCTGCCGGATCAGCTCATTGGCAAGCTGAAGATAGGCGATGGCCTCCACATGGGTGTTCATGGAGAAATACTTGTCGTCGGAATCAAAGCTCGTGCCAAGACCATGATCGTGGTAGAGCATAGAGGTAATGCCATCGAAGCGGAAGCCGTCGAAGTGGTATTCCTCCATCCAGAACTTGAGGTTGGAGAGCAGGAAGTGAATCACGCCGCCCTTGCCATAATCGAAGCACTTGGTTCCCCAAGCCGGGTGATCGCCCTTGGGACCATCATGGAAGAACTGCCACACCGTGCCATCGAACATATTAACGCCCTCGGCGGTGTTTCGCACGGCATGGCTGTGAACCACGTCCAGCAGCACCCGCAGCCCCAGCGCGTGCGCCCTATTGACGAGGTACTTCAGCTCCTCCGGTCTGCCGAACCAGCTGGATGCTGCAAAGAAATTGGAAACCTGATAGCCGAAGGAGCCATAATATGGATGCTCCATCACCGCCATGAGCTGCACGGCATTGTAGCCAGCCCTCTGGATATCCTCAAGAACGATATCGGCAAACTCACGATAGGAGCCTACCCTGCCCTCCTCCATCGCCATGCCCACGTGCGCCTCATAGATAAAGAGGCTGTTCTCGCCGCGGAAGCCTGCGTCCGTCCAAGGGAATGGCTTTGTATCGTCCACAACCTCAGCGCACCAGACGCAGCTTTCCTTATCCTGCACCACGCGACGGGCATAGAGGGGAATGTGCTCCGTGCGGGTGAGATTGGCATCCACAATGGTTTTCACCTTGCAGCCATCCCAGAGAGCGTCTTCGCCGGGCAGAAACAGCTCCCAATTGCCGTTGCCGAGGGGCTTGAGGGGGTGGCTCGTCCAATTCCAGCCGTTGAAATCGCCGGTGAGATAGATCTGATAGGCGCTGGGCGCCCATTCACGATAATACCAGCCGCCGTCGGCACGATGGAAGCCAAAATAGGCATGACCATTGGCGAAGTCGTTCAGCGTCATATGATCGCCCAGCAGCCGCTTTTTGGTATCCCGATAGAGCTGCATGCGACGGTCGATGTCCTCCGCGTATTTTTCCAGCTGGGGGTTGAGCTTGAGCAGCCTATACATTGCTTCCATCTCCCTTCGTATGCGCAGATGGAGGCTGCCTGCCGGGCAAGCAGTTCATCCCGGCGGCAGCTCAGCCCTGCCTGTTAATTTCATTTTACAGTATTCCGATGAAAATAGCAAGCACAGGCGTGCATCCAAGGCAGGGTCAGCCCCTGCCGCCGCGCCTGAGCGCCGCATGGGCGCTGCGCACCAGCTCGCGTATCTGCTGCGGCGAGGGTGACTGGGTCGCGCCATCGTCCGGCACGAGGTCGGCAAGAAACTCAAGGTTGCCCTGCGTGCCTGCGATGGGTGAATAATCAAAGGCGCGCACCCTCCAGCCGCACTCCGGAGCGAAGGCAGCCACATCCCGCAGCACCCTTTCATGCACGGCGGGGTTTGAGATCACGCCCCGCTTGCCCAGCTGGCTGCGACCTGCCTCGAACTGGGGCTTTACCAGCGATATTACCCTGCCGCCCTCGCCCAGCACATCCCGCAGCGCTGGCAGTATCTTTCCAATGGAGATGAAGGACACGTCCATCACTGCGATGCTCGGCGCGGGGGCAAACATCTCCCGGGTCAGGCTGCGTGCGTTGGTTTGCTCCATTTTGACCACGCGGGGATCGGCGGCAAGGGAAGGATCAAGCTGGGAGGTACCCACGTCCACGGCATAGACCATCGCCGCGCCGCTCTGGAGGAGCACATCGGTAAAGCCGCCGGTGGAAGCGCCCACATCCAGCGCCACCAAGCCGCCGACCTCCACGCGGAAGCTGGCAAGCGCCTTCTCCAGCTTGAAGCCGCCGCGGCTGACGTAGGGACATGCCTCGCCACGAACCTCCAGCATATCCGCCTCCCCCACGCGCTGGGATGCCTTCTTCACCGGAACGCCGTTCAGGTAAGCCAAGCCCGCCTCGATGATCGCCTGCGCACGCTCGCGGCTCGGGGCAAGCCCCCTCGCCAGCAGCGCCTGATCAGCCCGCAGCCTTTCTGCCTCTGCCATGATGCATGCCTCCTTTGTGTGCCTATTTGGATTGGTAATATGTGGATAATGCACGATAATATATTGACTATTTTGTGATTTAATGATAAATTCAATTCGAAATATATTTCAATTCGATTACAAAAGGAGTGAAACAACTTGAAACACATTTGCTTTTATCGAAGGCTGATCGCGGCGCTATTGCTGATCTGCGCCCTGACGCCGGGACTGGCACAGGCGGCAAGCGTGAATTGGATGGACAGCTATGCCCTGCGCATGGCAGAGGAGGTTAACCAAGAACGCAGCAGGCGCGGCTTGAGCGAGCTTACGCTGAACCGCGAGCTATGCGAGGCAGCCGAGCAGCGCGCGAGAGAGATCGTGAGGAAGTTCAGTCACACGCGGCCCGACGGCAGCAGGTGGAGCAGCATCAGCAAGGCAGCCTATGCGGAAAACATCGCCCGGGGACAGAAGAGCGTGGACAAGGTGATGGCTGCGTGGATGAGTTCCAGCGGTCACCGGAAGAACATACTGCGCAGCAGCTATGGCTCCATCGGCGTCGCCTGCGTGCGCGTGAATAATATCTATTACTGGGTACAGCTATTCGGAAAGTGACGCAGGGAAACGTTTAGGGGAAACGTTTAGGGGAAACGTTTAGGGGTTCCACCCCTAAACCCCGGCAGGGGAAATGATTTCCCCTGCCCCCCCACATAACCCGCGCTGTAACAGCACGGGTTTTATTTTATTTTAGCCCTGCCATCGGCAGGGCTTAGGCGGGGTTTCCAAATAGGAGGGAACGCTGAAAGCGCGACTAGCGGCGAGCACATTGGCTGTGCCGTCGCGTAGCTGCGACGCAATTGGAGATTGCGGGGCAGCCGAGAACAAGGGAGCGCTGAAAGCGCGACTAGGGACAAGGACAGCCGTGTAACGGCTCCGCAGTCCCGTAGCTGCGACCCGGCGACTGCCTAGGGGGCAGCCGAGAACGAGGGAGCCTTTTGTGAAATGGTGATATTTCTGCGACGCGAAGCGTCGCTTGTGGGGATTCTCAAGG
>CAYWLE010000174.1:0-4010 GCA_964458825.1 uncultured Oscillospiraceae bacterium
CGTTCAGCGGCAGGTCGGGGCAGTCAATCACGCCCTTGAGCAGCATCAGGAACTCAGGAATGATCTCCTTGATGTTGTCGGCCACGAAGACCTGGTTCGAGTAGAGCTTGACCTGTCCCTCGGAGGCAGAGAACTCGTTCTTGATCTTCGGGAAGTAGAGGATGCCCTTCAGGTTGAAGGGATACTCGGCGTTCAGGTGGATCCAGAAGAGCGGATCATCCATGTCGTGGAAAACCTTATGGTAGAAGGCAAGGTACTCCTCATCGGAACATTCGTTGGGACGCTTCATCCAGAGGGGGGTGGTGTCGTTGATCTGCTGCGGCTCCTCGGGCTTTTCGTCCTCCTTCAGTTCCTTCACCTCGGATACGTAGATCGGCACAGGCATGAATGCGCAGTGCTTCTCCAGCGTGGAACGCAGCGTCCACAGGTTGAGAAAGTCCTTATCCTCCTGACTGATGTGAAGGGTGATGCAGGTGCCGCGCTCGCTGCGGTCGCACTCGGAAAGCTCATAATCCATGCCATCCTCGCTGACCCAGCGCACCGCAGGCTCGCCTTCGATGTAGCTCTTGCTTTCGATCTCCACCTTATCGGAAACCATGAAGCAGCTGTAAAAGCCCAGACCAAAGTGACCGATGATGCCTGTTTCATCGTCCTGCTTGTCGCCCGCATACTTCTGTATGAAGTCAGAAGCGCCGGAGAAGGCGACCTGCGCGATGTACTTGACGACCTCGTCACCGGTCATGCCAAGACCATTATCGACGATCTGAATGGTTCCAGCGGCGGGATCGGTGATCACGTCCACACGATAATCGGGGTTTTCCACATTTGCCTCGCCGCTGTTGGCAAGACGCTTGAGCTTGCTGATGGCGTCGCAACCGTTGGAAACCAGCTCGCGAACAAAGATATCCTTGTCCGAATAGAGCCACTGCTTGATGACGGGCATAATGTTTTCAGCGTTGATGGATACTGTACCCTTTCCGTACATGATTGTCACCTCTTGATTATTGTCGATTTGATCGGTATGCTTGCGGCTGGTTTGCACTAAAAAGCACTGCAAAGCCGCTTCTCAACCCTTGTTTGAACTTATTTTAGCACTGTGGAGCCAAAAGTCAAGAGATAATTAGCACTCATTCGCAGCGAGTGCTATTATTTATCTTGGAATTTACAATATTCAACCAATGGTTGCTTGCAATTTTGCTTAGATAATGGTAAATTGAAGCTGCGGACGGGAAGCAGCCCGCACCGCTTTAGATAGAGCGTGCCGCTGAAATATGATCGGCGGCGCATAAGCGCAGGAGGAATGTGAAAATGATAGATAATGTAGTGACTGGAAAGAAGATCGCCGAGCTTCGGCTCAGCCGAGGTCTGACCCAGCAGCAGCTGGCGTCCATCCTCGGCGTGTCCCATCAGGCGGTATCCAAGTGGGAGAGTGGACAGGCGCTGCCGGATATCCAGATCATGCTGATGCTGACCCAGTTCTTTGGCATAACCATTGAGCAGCTCATCACTGAGAAGGAGGAGCTGCCGGCAGAACCGGAGGCACAGGCAGAGCAGGCTCAGACAGAGCAGGCAAGCGAAGAAAAGGAGGATAAGCAGATGAATATACAGCAGCTATTGCAGATGGCGCCGTTTATGTCGAAGGAGGTCGTAGAGGAAATTGCGCTGGGCATTACGGACAAGCTGAGCGCACTTCAGCTGGCTAGGCTGGCGCCCTACATCCGTCCAGAATGTCTGGAGAAGCTCATGGAAAAGCATGCGCCACAGCTGGATTGGGATACCCTGCGCAGGCTGGCTCCCTTCATGAGCCGCGAAGCCGTGGATACCATCGCGCGAAAGATCGCCGATGGCGAAACCACCGTCGGGCCCGCCGCCGACCCCTTTAACAAAACCATCAACGATATTGGCAAGGCATTTGACAGCGTTGGTCGCGAGATGGGGAAGACCTTCGATGATATCGGCAAGGGCATGGGCAAGACCTTTGACGACATCGGCAAGGGTGTGGACAAGGCGTTCAAGAAGGCGATCCGCTTCGGTGAAAACGTGGTTAATGAGGTTAGCAAGGCTTTCTCTGCCGAGGATGCGCAGACCTGCGAACGTTCCGAGCGCGCCATAGCCATCCGCCGCCGCGCCTTTGAGCGTGCCATTGCGGATGGCAAGTGGGACTGGATCGGCGACCACATCGTCGAGGTGGATGCAGATGCCGAGCTGAAGGCTCAGGTTGCCGCAGCAGCCAGAGAGCTTGGCATGCACGACTGGATCTGCGACCACATGGGCGCCTATGCCGACGAGGAAACCATTGATGCCGCCATCGAAAATCAGAGGTGGGATTGGCTGGGTGAAAATGCACCCCTGATGGATGCAGCTATCCAGCAGCGCGTGGCTCTGGCTGCCTCTGCCGCCGGAAACTGGGAGTGGCTTCGCCAGTACAGCGACGGGATGAACCTTGGCGACTGTGCCTATGCCCTTGCCCATGCAGCGCTGCTGGCTGGCGAATATGCCCTCTTTGCCCAGCTTGGAAAGGCACAGCTTCCCCAGTGCCAGCTGGACGCCCTCTGCGAGGAAGCCTTCAATGATGGCAGGGTGGAGGCGCTGGACGGAGCCATTGACGCCGCTGGAGCAGAGCTTCTGGAGCGCGTGCTGACCGCTCTGGCTGAGCAGGGAGAGTGGAACCGCTGCTGTGCCTATGCAAAGCATGCCGGAAGCGAGCTGATCGAGAAGCTGATGGAGATGGCTGTGGAGCAGGGCAACTTCGACGCCATTGACCTGTTGGATGCGCTGCTCGGATAATGTGCGACTGATTTTCGAACCCAAGCCCCCTATATGGGGGCTTTTTGCAGTGGCTGGAACGGTGGTTTGCCAAATAAATGCACAGCCAGACTTGAAAGCCGACCGTTAAAATGCTATAATAATCTTGGATTATACTGAGTTGAGGTCTGCATGGATATGCAGCTCCATCAGCCATAGGAGGATAAGAAAATGAAGGTTATTCTGCTTCAGGACATCAAGGGAACCGGCAAGAAGGATCAGGTGCTGGAAATTTCCGATGGCTATGCCCGCAACTATCTGCTGCCACGCAAGCTGGCACGGGAGGCAACCGCCGAGGCGATCAACTCCGTGGAGCAGTCCAAGAGCGCGGACAGGCATCGGCAGGAGGTAAAGCGTGCGGAGGCTGAAAAGCAGGCACGCGACCTGAAGGGCAAGGTGATCCAGCTCTCCGTGCGCGGCGGCGAAAATGGAAAGATCTATGGCTCCGTCACCAACGATCAGCTCGCCAGCGCTATCAAGGAGCAGCTTGGCTTCGAGATCGACAAGCGCAAGATCGAGGTTGAGGAGCCGATCAAGAACGCAGGTCAGGCATTCATCACGCTGAAGCTGATGGCAGGCGTGTCCACGCGGATGATCGTAAACGTAAAGATCAGCGCAAAATAAGCAAGGAAGCACAGAGGATCGAGGAATAGGCTATGGAAGGATATATGGCAGCGCAGGCAGCAGGTGCAAACCTGCCCTGCCATCCAGAATCGGAACGCAGCGTGCTCGGCGCGATGCTTCGCTCACGCGAGGCTGCTTTGCTTGCGATGGAAACCTTGCAGCCGTCGGATTTTTATGATCCAGCCAACCGTGAGATCTATGCCGCGATGCAGACCATCGCCACGGCGGCGCGCCCCATCGATCTGGTCACGCTGGATGAGGAGCTTACCCGCCGCGGTAAGCTGGAAACCGTCGGCGGCGCGGCATACCTGATCGAGCTGAGCCGCAGCGTGCCCTCGGCGGTCAATGCCCGGGCTTACATACAGATCGTGGATGAAAAATCCACGCTGCGTAAGCTCATCGCTGCGTCGGAGCAGATACTTCAGTCCTGCTATGCCGGCGAACGGGAAACACAGGAGATATTGGAGGACGCTGAAAAGCAAATCTACGATATCACCATGCGCAAGGGCGGCGAGGAGCTTCAGCCCATCCAGCCAGTGCTGCTGAAAACCTTTGAAAAGATCGAGCAGCTGGTGAAGAAC
>CAYWLE010000175.1:0-3997 GCA_964458825.1 uncultured Oscillospiraceae bacterium
GTGTCCGACCTATTGACGCTGGTGAACATCGACAGCGGCAGCATGAAGCTCAACCTCGCTGAGATGAGCCTGAGCAGCCTGCTGGAGGAGCAGGTCAAGCGGCTTTTGCCCCTCGCCCGGGAGAACGGGATCGAGATCAACCTGAAGATGAAGGACGAGATCAGCGTGGTTGGTGATTCGCTGAAGCTTACGCAGGTCATCTATAATGTAATTGACAACGCCATCAAATATACTCCCCGGGGCGGCGAGGTGGAAACCAGCCTCACCCGCAGCGGCAAGCGCGCCATAATACGCATATCCGATACCGGTATTGGCATACCGGCAGAGGACCTGCCCCACATATTCGACCGCTTCTACCGCGTGGACAAGGCCCGCTCCCGCGCCACCGGCGGCACCGGGCTTGGTCTGTCCATCGTAAAGCAGATCGTGCAGACTCACGGCGGCAATATCACCGCCACCAGCGTGGAGGGCAAGGGTACCACATTTGAAATCGAGCTGCCCATACAGCAGGCAAACGCATAACACAGACAGAGGAGGTTGAAGCAATGAATTGGCTGCGGCGCATATTGGCGCTCATGCTGGCGACGGCATGCCTTAGCTCCGTCCTGCCAGCCTGTGCTCAGCAAACCTCCGAGGAGGACGCGATCATACTGCCCGAGCCTGCCGAGGCGGGTGTGCGCATGCTGCTGGGCGACGGCTCCGCCACGGAGGAGGCGGAGGTCACGCTCTACTTTGCCGCCGAGGGAAGCACCACGCTCTCCGGCGTCACCCGAGCCATCCGTCTGGAGAAGGGCAGGTCGCTGGTGGAGTGCGCGCTTGACCAGCTTGCCGACCCCCGCATTGCACCCTCTGCCGCCGGCGGCAGCGCAGCGGAGATGAGCCTTGCCGACTGCGAGGAGAGCCGCGGGATCGTGACCGTGCGGCTGACCGCTGGCTCCTATGCCCAATTGAACGATCAGGCGCGGCTATTGCGCTCCATCGCCATCGCCAACACCCTGCTGGGCGTCGACGGCGTGGAGGCGGTCAATGTCCTCTATGGCGACCGCAGCGATTGCATCGCCTCCCTGCCCACCGGCGCCTTTACCCAGCAGTATCAGGGCTCCACAGCCCTATATGCCCAGCTGCAATCCGAGCAGGAGAGCTTCCTTGGCTCCGGCAGCGACGCCATCAGCCGAGATGTGATCCTCTACTTCCCCACCGCCGACGGCTATTTCCTGCCCGAGAAGCGCAGCTTAAGCTTTTCCGGCAGCAACTATGCCGCCGCCCTGCTGGATGCGCTGAAGGACACGCCCGAGGAGCTGGACTGCCTATCCCCCATTCCAGCCAGCGAGGATAAGCTCTACGATACCCCCACCCTGCGCGTGACCGATGTGGGCGAGCGGGTGGTTGTGCTGAACCTAAGCTCTGTGCTGCTGAACTACCTTGCCTTCTCCGGCATGGAGCCGTGGCAGCTCTACGGCAGCATCACCCTGACCCTATGCTCCTTCATACCGGAGCTGGACGGCGTGCAGCTTTGGGTGGATGGCGTGCTGGTTACGGAGTGCGCCATTGGCGAGCGCCAGACCCGCTTCAGCGATGGAGCCGCCCGTCGAGGCGACTTTTCCCAGCGCATCGGCGGCAGTGCAGGCATGTACTTTGCCGACGAGGCTGGCAAGCTGCGCCGCGTGGAGCGAGCCATGAGCCAAGCCGATGCAGCCTCCCCCCTCGGCGTGCTTCGGGCGATGGTTGTCGCCGCCGCGCCGGAGGGCATGCGCAGCGTGTTCCCGGAGGAGGTTTATAGTGAGGATATCCTCGGCGTGTATGTTGAGGATGGTGTGGCGAGCGTGAACCTTTCCGGCAGCTTCTACACCCGCTGCCAGAGCCTGAGCGTGGCGCAGGAGCGCTGCCTGATCTATGCGATGGTCAACGCGCTGTGCGAGCTGAGCGGCGTGGGTGCGGCGCGCTTCCTTGTGGAGGGCATGACTCTGGAGAGCCTTTCGCAGGGCATCTACCTGAAGACGGCGCTGCTGCCCGATCCCGGGCTGGTGAGCCATACGGCAGCCACAGACCAAGCTCCCACGGAATAACCCAGCCAAGCCACAGAATAAGCCCGCCTCCCCAGCCTCAAGCCGGGGAGGTTTGTTTGTGCGTTCATTGATGCAAGGCAATCCTGCCGTTGCCCTGCAAGCTTTATTTTGAGGCCGCCTACAGCTCGATCGCCACGCTTCTTTCCTTCAGCCAAGCATTGATCTGAATCAGGTAAGCCAGCAGCTGCGGACCCGCCATGAGCTGACCAAACCAAGGCGTGTCGGCTGGATCCAGCGGCGAGGCGGCGAGCCTCTCCACGGCTTGCTGATCCGCAAGCCGCCAAAGCGGGGCATGGGGATCGGCAAACAGCTCCCGCAGCATGCTCCTGAGCGCGTCGGCATAGGCGGGGCTACAGGTCTTCGGGTAGGGACTCTTTTTGCGCAGCCGCAGCTTATCCGGCAGAAGCTCCGCCACAGCCTCCCGATACAGTCCCTTATCGACGCCGCCCAGCCGCTTGATGCGCCACGGCACATTATAAACATACTGCACGAGCCGATCATCGCACAGCGGGGTGAGCAGCGTTAGCCCCTGCCGCAGGCATATCTGGCTTGCCCGCTCCTGTAGGTTGGGCATGAAAAAATCAAAGCAGAGCCGCTGAAGCTGAAATAGCCTGCGCTCCTGCGGGTCGCTTATGCAGGATAGATCGAAGCCATCCAGCGCCTGATGGAGCCTATCGCGCACATAGCCGCGCAGGTTCAGCCGCCCTCGAAGCTCCGGCCGCAGCATGCTCTCTCTAAGCGCGAGGGAGCCAGACCACGGGAAGCTATCCTCGCTCAGGCTGCCCTCGCCGCGGAACCACGGATAGCCGCCAAAGACCTCGTCGCCGCACTCGCCGGAAACCACCGCCGGGCTATGGCGCACGATCTCCCGGGCAAAGAGCAGCAGCGAGGAATCGATATCCCCCATGCCGGGAAAGCCGCGGCTCCGCATTGCCTGAACCAAATATGCGGCCAGAGCATCCTGTGCAAGCAGAGCCTGACGATGCCTGCTTCCGAAGGTTCGTGCGGCAAGGCGGATATAGGGCGCGTCCATCTCCGGTCGGAAGGAATTTGCCACGAAATCCTGCTCGTTGCCCTCATAATCCACAGAGAAGCTATCCAGCCTGCCGATGCGCATGCTCAGAAGCGCCGCCAGCGCCGTGGAATCGACGCCGCCGGAGAGCATGCACGCCGGATGCAGATGCACCACATCGCCCACAGCCGCCTCCAGCAGCTGCCGCACCTGCGCCACGATCTCCCTCTCCGGCGCCTCCTCCGGCTGGGTGGCGAGGCAAAACCAGCGCATTTTTTCCAGCCTGCCAGCCTCGCAGAGGAGCATACAGCCCGGCTCAAGGCTTTTCAGACCCCTGAGCGGCGTGCAGCCCGGCGTGCGGGCAGGTCCAAGCCCGAACAGCTCCTGTGCGCCCTGCCGATCCAGCACCGCCTCGATAAAGCCCGAGCGGAGCATGGCGTCCGGGTGATCGGCAAACATCAGCCGTCCATCGCGCCACGCATAGAAAAGGCTGCACTCGCCCATCCTGTCCCGGGCGATGATCATGCGATCGGCATCCACATCGGCTATACAGCTGATGCAGGGGCCGTGGATATGCTCCAGATAGTTCCTTCCCCATTTCTGATAGGCTCTGAGCGCCAGCAGCGCCTGCGCGGCATAGGGCGGGCATTCCAGCTGGCGAGCCAAGGCGGCTCGATTTCGCATGCGACCCCAAACCAGCGCGATCATGCCGCCCTCGGACGCGGTATCAAAGCCTGCGACGCTCATCGAACCCTTGCTGGTGCGCGGCGCATCGCACAGCCCAGCCGCCTGCATATAGCCCTCGCCATGATAGCTTCCATAATATTCCATGCGATCACTCTCCCCTTCCCCATGCTATGCTTCGATCCGGCGGCGCATGCCTTGCAGCAGAGCTTGAATTGTGACAAAAAACATGCTA
>CAYWLE010000176.1:0-3965 GCA_964458825.1 uncultured Oscillospiraceae bacterium
CGAATATATGCTGCTGACCCCCGTGGGCGAGGATACCATCGTGCTTTGCCACGACTGCGATTATCGCGCCAACATGGAGGCTGCTCCCTGCATCGTGCATAGCCAGCCTGGCGAGGCTGCCGCGCTTGAAAAGGTTGCAACGCCCGACGTAAAGACCATTGAGGATCTCTGCGCTTTCCTGAAGATCGATGCAAAGCAGACTGCCAAGGCGGTGGTCTATCAGGAGAACCTGACGGACAAGTATGTGGTTGCCTTCCTGCGCGGCGATCTGGATATCAACGAAACCAAGCTGCGCAACTACCTCAAGAGCGAGATTCATCCCGCCGAGATCACCGAGGATTGCGGTCTGTGCGCCGGCTTCATTGGTCCCAAGGGTCTGCCCGAGGGCGTGCGCGTGGTTTATGACGCTTCCCTCCAGGGCGTCAATTGGGTGGCTACCGGCGCAAACGAGAAGGATATGCACTACGTTGGCTTCAACATCCAGCGCGAGATGGGCGAGGTCGAGTATGTGGACGTCGCCAAGGCGTTCGACGGCGGCGTTTGCCCCGTATGCGGCAAGCGGAGCATCTATACCTCCCGCGGCATCGAGGTAGGCAATATCTTCCAGCTGGGTCGCCGCTATACCGAAGCCATGGGCATGACCTATGTGGATCAGGATGGTTCCCTCAAGAACCCCATCATGGGCTGCTATGGCATTGGTGTGGGTCGTCTGGCCGCCTCCGTCTGCGAGGCACACCGCGATGATTACGGCCCCATCTGGCCCATCTCCATCGCACCGTGGCAGGTGGAAATCTGCTCCCTGCGCGCGGACAGCGAAGAGGTTGCCGCCATGTCCCAGAAGCTCTATGACGAGCTGACCGCCCGCGGCGTGGAGGTTCTCTGGGATGATCGTCAGGTGAGCGCGGGCTTCATGTTCTCCGATGCAGACCTCTTCGGCGTGCCGCTGCGCGTGGTTATCAGCCCCAAGGGTCTGAAGAACGGCACCATCGAGATTGCCTCCCGCGACAAGAGCCTGAAGGAAATCAAGCCCGTGGCCGAGGCGGCGGATTTCGTATACAACTATGTTGTGGACGAGCTTGCCAAGCTGGATTGCAGGCTGTAATAATAATTTCCCCGATAGCAAAAAACGGAGCCGCTGACAAGATAGAATGTCAGCGGCTCCGTTTGGCTTGTGAAAAACCAATTCCAGAAAAGGCGATTGAACCGTTGCCGACGGCGCTGCTTTGAGCCGTTTATTGCTTCTGGTCTTATTTCACCGGCCTTGCGATAGGTGCGTTTTCAGGGGTGAGGGGCGCGGGGGTCACACGCTTGCCGCAGTGGGGGCAGTCGTACTGCGCATCATCGCCATCCTCCAGCCCCACGAAGAACATCCGTCCGCATTCCGGGCAGATGCTGCCAGCCAGCGTTTCTTCGTCGGCGTCCATGGCGTCGTCCTCCATAGCGGCGTCCAAGGGGGCTGCCTTGCCGCCGAGCACATGCAGCTGATCCTCGCCCTTGTCCATATCATCGTAAAATTCATCATCGAAGTCGTCGTCAAACTGTGCAGCGCTTCCGCCGCGAGAGCCTTCCAGCTCTGCCAGATCATCATCGATGCTCTCTACATAGTCGTTCAGATCGTCCATCAGCTCTTCAATGGCCTCCACACGATCCGAAAGCACGCCCAGCAGCTCCGCCATTGCGGATAGCAGCTTGCCCTTGGAGGGATCTTCGGAAAAATCCATGCCCTCCATCAGTCCCTTGAGGTAGCCAACCTTCTTGCCGAGGTTTTCCATTGTCCATCCCTCCTGAAATAATCGTCTTGGCGCAGCGCATGAAGCCGCGCATATACAACCAAAGCAGAACGAGCAAACCTCATTCTGCTTTGGAAGTGTAAGAAGTCAGCGCTTATGCGCGGCCCAGATATTCGCCGCCCTCGCGGGTGTCGATCTTCAGCTTGTCGCCGATGTTGATGAACAGCGGAACCTGAATCACGAAGCCGGTTTCGAGGGTTGCGGGCTTGTAGGTGTTGGTGGCGGTGTCGCCCTTGAAGCCGGGCTCGGTGTCCACAACCTCCAGCTCCACGAAGTTGGGAGCCTGCACGGAGAAGGCGCTGCCCTTGAAGAAGCGCACGGTCACAGTGGTGTTTTCCTTTACGAAGGGGATGGCGTCCTCCACCTGAGAGTGGGTCAGCGGCAGCTGTTCAAAGGTCTCCTGATCCATGAAGTAATAGAACTCGCCATCGTTGTAGAGGTATTCCATTTCCTTGGTCTCGATATAGGCGCGCTGGAACTTTTCGGTGGGGTTGAAGGTGCGCTCCAGAACTGCACCGGATACAACGTTCTTGATCTTGGTACGGACGAAAGCCGCGCCCTTGCCGGGCTTGACGTGCAGGAAGGATACGATGGTCCATACGCCGCCGTCCATCTCAAAGGTGACGCCGTTTCTGAAATCACTTGCGTTAATCATGGGGATAGTGCCTCCTCAAAAAGTATAGATGGATAGATGGTTACAGCTCGATCAGCTGCTTCGGGGAAGTTACCGGATCGAGATAACCATCCGAAGTCAGAATCGCCATGTCCTCAATTCGGCAGCCGCCGAGACCGGGGATATATACGCCGGGTTCGATGGTGATCACGTGACCTGCTTCAAGCATGGTCTTGGATCCCTGTGCCACCCGGGGCTGTTCATGAATAAATAGGCCTACGCCGTGACCAAGGCTGTGCCCGAACGCGCCGGGGTAGCGTGCCTCCAGCATGTCGCGGGCGATCTTATCGATATCGCCGCAGATCATGCCGGGCTTCACAGCCTCCAGCGAGCGCATGTGCGCGTCGTATACCAGCTGGTACATCTCCCGAAGCTCGGCAGATACCCTGCCGAAGCCCACGGTGCGGGTCATGTCGGAGCAGTAGCCGTTCACCTTCGCGCCGAAATCCAGCGTCAGCAGCTCGCCGCTCTGGATCGGTCTGTCGGAGGGAATGGCGTGGGGCAGGGAGCCGTTGGGACCCGCTGCCGCAATGGTGTCAAATGCGTTGCCCTCGCTGCCGAGGCTCAGCATTTCGAAATCCAGCATGATCTGAACCTGCTTCTCCGTCATGCCGGGATGGATCCTCTCCAGTATATTTTCAAAGGCGCGGCAGGCAATGGCAGCCGAGGCACGCAGGCTCTCGATCTCGTCTGCATCCTTTATCAGCCGCAGCTCCTCGGGAATCCCCTCGATGCTCACCAGCTTCACAAAGGGTAGCTGCTTTTCCAGCGCCACAAAGCTGTCGTGGCTGATGAAATCGCTCTCCACGGCCAGCGTCTTTATGCCATGGGCGTCGGTCAGCTCCCGCAGCGCATCCTTTTCGGAATGACCTGCCTTCGTCTGAGCCAGCCTTGCCTCGGGGCTCTGGCGGGAAACCTGCTCGATGTAGCGGAAATCTGTTACCACATATACGCCAGCCTCGCACACGAATACGCAGCCCTCGCCGGTGTAGCCCGTCAGGTAGCGCATGTTTTCGCTGCGGTGCAGCACGGCGGCGTCCGCCCCATGCTTTTTCAGCTCGATCAACAGCTTGTCGCAGCGCTTCATGCTTTATCCGCCTCCGTAGATTCACTCTTTTACCCTTATCCTGCATTATAGCATAGTCTGCGCGAAAATTCCAGTCCTGAGAGCTGATTTTCCAGCCTCCGCGCAAATTTTATATAAAAAATGGCTGCTCCGGCTTGCAAGGGCGGCCAAGCAGGCAGGGGAAACAAAAAATCCACGGGTTCAAATCAGGTTTCTCCCGCGGCGCGCGCCAACACTCTGCTTATTGCTGCTGCCTTCCGGCCCTGACAAGATTCACAGCATGACGCCGCACGGGACCCAATCATCATCACCCGCAGACTCAATTACTATACCACAAATCACAGCGTTTGACAATGCCTTTTGCGTAAAAAGTTCTATTCCATTGTGTAGAGCTACAATAGATCTTGGAAAATGAGGAAAAAGAAAAGAGATTTGA
>CAYWLE010000177.1:0-3938 GCA_964458825.1 uncultured Oscillospiraceae bacterium
GGCGGCGAGGAGCCGATTCAGATCGTCTGCGGCGCGCCCAACGTGCATGCGGGCATGAATGTGGCTGCGGCGCTGGAAGGCGCGCGCCTGCCCGGCGGCGTGAAGATCAAGAAGGGCAAGATGCGCGGCGAGGTTTCCTGCGGCATGCTCTGCTCCGGCCCCGAGCTGGATGTTCCCGCCGGCCTCTATCCCCACATCGGCGACGAGGGCATCATCGAGATATTTGAGGATGTGGCTCCCGGCACCGACGTGAAGCAGGTATTCGGTCTGGGCGACGATATCATTGATTTTGAGATCCTCGCCAACCGTTCGGATTGCCTGAGCGTGTGGGGTCTGGCGCGTGAAAGCTCCGCCGTGCTGGGCGAGCATTTCGTGATGCCGGAGATCAGCGTGGAGGAAAAGGGCAAGGGCAGCTTTGACGACTATGCCAGCGTAGAGGTGCTCGACACCGAAAACTGCCCCCGCTATTGTGCGCGTGTGATCACCAATGTGAAGATCGGCCCGTCCCCAAAGTGGATGCGGGAGTATCTCTACGGCGCAGGCGTGCGTCCCATCAACAATATCGTGGATATCACCAACTTCGTGATGCTGGAAACCGGTCATCCCATGCATGCCTTCGACCTTTCCAAGGTGAAGGATCAGCATATCGTGGTGCGCCGCGCCCGTCCTGGCGAGAAGCTGACCACGCTGGACGGCAAGGAGCACCTGCTGGACGAGAGCATGCTGGTGATCGCCGATAAGGAGAACGCTACCGGCCTTGCAGGCATCATGGGCGGCGAGGAATCGGAGATCGTGAGCGACACCGCCTCCGTGCTGTTTGAGTGCGCGGCATTTGACCGTGCCAACAACCGCGTGACCGCCCGCAAGCTGGGCGTGCGCACCGAGGCCAGCGGACGCTTTGAAAAGGGCGTTTGCCCCGCCACCGCCATGGAGGCGCTGGAGCGTGCCTGCATGCTGGTGGAGATGCTGGAGTGCGGCGAGGTTGTGCCCGGCGCATACGACAATTATCCTGCTCCCAGCGAGGGCAAGACCATTGAGGCGAGCGTCGAGCGCATCTGCCGCCTGAACGGCGTGAAGGTGAGCGGTGAGCAGATGGAGGATATCCTGAACGGTCTGTTCATCGATACCGAGCTTTGCGGCGACACCCTCACCTGCGAGATCCCCGCCTTCCGTCAGGATATGGATACCGAGGCGGATATCGCCGAGGAAGTGCTGCGCATGTACGGCTACGACCATATTCCCTCCACGCTGATGAACGCCGTCACCATGGCTGGCAGCCGCAGCGAGGGCATGCGCTTTAACGATCGGGTGAAGGCTGCGCTGGTTGGTCAGGGCATGTTTGAGATACTGAACTATTCCTTCATCAGCCCCAAGTGGATCGAGAACCTCGGTCTTTCTGCCGATGATCCTCGCCGCAACACCGTGGCGCTGCGCAACCCGCTGGGCGAGGATACCTCAGTGATGCGCACCAGCATGGTTCCCTCCATGCTCTATACCATCGCCAACAACATCAACCGCGGCAATGCATCCGGCAGGCTCTTTGAGCTTTCCAAGACCTTTGCCCCTGCACAGAAGGCTGGCGGACTGCCCGAGGAGCACAATATGCTCACCTTCGGTATCTTCGGCGAGGGTGCGGATTTCTATGCTGTGAAGAATGCAGCCATGTGGCTGATGCAGGTGTTCGGCGTGGAGCCGGAGATCGCAGCTGGTGGCGACGGCTATTATCATCCCGGCAGGAAGGCTGTGTTGAGCGCGGGCGATGTGCAGCTTGCACAGCTTGGCGAGATCCATCCTGACGTGGCAGAGAAGTTTGACATCGGGCAGCGGGTATACATTGCAGAGATCGATCTGGACGCCCTGCGACCGCTGGAGGCTCCGCTCTATGGCGTGAAGCTGCTGCCGAAGTTCCCTGCTGTCACTCGCGATATCGCACTGGTGGTGGATGAGAGCGTGGGCGTTGGCAGCATGCTGGAGACCATCAGAAAGTCCGGAGGCAAGAATATCGAGAGCGTGCGCTTCTTCGATATCTACCGCGGCGCAAAGCTGGGCGAGAACAAGAAGTCCGTCGCCTATGCGCTGAGCTTCCGCGCGCCCGACCGTACCCTCACCGATGAGGAGATCGCCGGCGCGATGAAGAAGATACTCAAGGCTGTGGAGGAAAACCACGGCGCTGAACTGCGCTAAAGCGCCGGTTCGCAGGTATACAAAAGATATATAGCAGGCGCCGCTGTCGTTTCAGGCAGCGGCGCTTTTTCGGAATGCAGGGCAGGGGAGGAGAATATGGAATGAAGTATGCAAACTGTTATCCGGCTGTGTTTCTGTCCCGCCTGAACCGCTTTATCGCGTTGGTGGAGGTGGACGGCGTGCAGCAGCGCGTGCATGTGAAGAACACGGGCAGGTGCCGGGAGCTGTTGCAGGCGGGAAACCGGGTCTATCTGGAAAGGAGCATGAATCCATCCAGAAAAACGGCCTATGACCTCGTGGCTGTGGAGAAACGGGTTCCCGGCGGCACGCGGCTGGTGAATATGGATTCCATGGCTCCCAATCGCGCCGCTGCGGAGTGGCTGGCGGCGGGCGGGCTTGGCAGGCTGGAGGATATTCGCCCGGAGAGCAGGGTGGGCGATTCCCGCTTCGATTTTACCGCCGTGCAGAGCGGGCAGCCCGTTGCCATCGAGGTGAAGGGATGCACGCTGGAGGAGGATGGCGTGGCCCGTTTTCCCGACGCGCCTACCCTGCGGGGGCTTAAACACGTGCGGGAGCTGACAGAACTGAAGAAGGCCGGTTGGCGCTGCATACTGCTGATTGTGATCCAGATGAAGGGCGCGCACAGCTTCCAGCCCAATTGGGCTACCCAGCCGGAGTTTGGTTACGCGCTGCGGGAGGCACGGGAGGCTGGGGTGGAGATCATCGCTGTGGACTGCGTGGTGCAGCCCGGCTGCGTGGCGATCGACGAGCGGGTGGAGGTCGATCTTTCCACAAGACCACAGCTATGAATATGAAACATTATAGCCATAGAAAAACCGCTTGTGCAGCTGTAGTACTGGTGGTATAATATGGGCAAAAAAGCGGGAACTATAAGAAAAACGGGAGATGAAAGAAATGATGCGTTACCTGCGCAGGCTCGCCCTGATCCTGCTGCTTGCCATCGCGTGTATGCTGTCTGGTTTTGCGGAAGATGCACAGCTGCACGACATGTCTGCCTATGCGGACAGGGTGCGGGAGGAACTGGGCTATTTTCAGGAAATGTATGTCGATAGCGGCGCATGGAAAACGGGCGCGGTTTTGCTGGAGGAAGCGGAATATACGTGGGTTGCAGAGGCGCGCGAGCTGCTGAACCGCTATTTTGCGCAGACGTATGCGCTGGACGTTTCCCAAAAGACGGCGGGTATCGAGGTGTATGTTTCCGAAAATCTTCCTGAGAATATCGCCGGTTTCAGCGACGGTGAAAACCGCGTGTATATCAATCGAGGGGAGATTGAGCGCGTGCCGGAGCGGATGCTGCACATCCTGCTGCATGAAATGATTCATGCCTTGGGCGTGGATTTCTATGAAGATGAAAGCGGCATGCTCGCCAACGGATTTTTTGAGGGCGTAACCGAAGCGGCCACGAAGGCCGTGCTGGAAAGCTGCGGCTATGAATATGAAGATTTTTCCGGCTACGACGAGGTGCTTATCTACGGCGAACAGCTCTTGCAGGCGGATGCAGCGCTAATTTTTGATCTGGTGGAGGGAAATGAAAGGAACGTCGCGAAGCGGATCGACGCGCGTGCGGGCGAGGGCTGCGGACGGATGCTGCTGGAGTGCGAGCTGCTCCTCTCCACCGGCCCCGAGGGCGCGGAAATCGGGGAAAACTGCCAGCGGATTATATGGCACTATGCGGAAAACCTGTAAATGGCGGTGGAAACGTCTGTGCGTTGACAAAAGCGAAAATAAATTGT
>CAYWLE010000178.1:0-3936 GCA_964458825.1 uncultured Oscillospiraceae bacterium
AGGTGCCGCCGGGCAGCCAGCCGATGTCGATGGCGCCTGCGCACATGGCTTCGCCAGTGGCCTCGTAGCTGGTGCCAACGGAGATCTCAACCTCGCCGATGTCATAGCCGAGGGTGGCCATTTCAGCCTTTACCAGCTCGGGCAGGTTGGCAGTGCCGGTGATGATAACGTCGGCATCCTTGGAGGGAACAAACTGGAAGGTCAGCTTGTCCATCTGGATGTTCTCCGCGAAAGCGGCGACAGACAGGGTCAGCGCAAGAACCAGCAGCATTGCAAAGAGCTTCTTCATGATAAAATGCCTCCTAAGTATTTGTGGTTCTACCTTATTTATTATAACATTACTGACAAAGCTGCTTCAATGTAGAAGCTAGAAACATTGTATTAACCCTCTGTTATATTCCGAACGTTCGGCAATTTTGTTCAGCCTAAAGAGATCACAACGCAAAGGTGCATTTCTTTTCGAAATCTGCGCTCCGAAGCATGGTATAATTATCTGGGCTTCAATAAATAGGCTTTAATAAGCAAGCCTGCCTCGGCGCAGCCATATAAGAAACCCGCCCGCGGCAGCCATGCAAGCTATGCTGATTTGACAGCCTGTGGTATAATGCTTACCATATATATATCATTTTTGCGAGGTACTGCATGAACAAAATCGAGCTATCCGAAATTCGCCGCCGCTTCAGTCCCGATAAAAATAGCATCTCCTGCATCCGTGGCTGCTATGTGGATGATCGCGGTCAGGTTATATCCGCCTTCAGCCATTCCCTGCTCACCCTGCCGCAGCAGGAGACGGAGAAATATCTCGCCATCTTCCGCCGCACCCTGTCCGGCATGCCGGGGAAGAACCTTGTGGATATCTTCTTCCGACCGGATCAGGTGGAGGAGAGCGAGCAGCATCGCCTGCTCACAGCCCTGCGCAATACCGATCTTAAGGTGGATCAGGCGGTGGAGCGCTTCTTCGAAGACGTTATCTCCGCGCTGGATATCGAGGGCAATTATCTCATCCTCCTTGCCCATGATCGCTATGATATCCCCTTTCGGGCAAAGGACGAATACAAGTCCGATGATTATTCCGAGTCGGTTTTCCCCTATCTCATCTGTGCCATCTGCCCGGTGAAGCTCAGCCGGCCGGCGCTCTGCTACTGCACCGAGGATCAGTCCTTCCATGATCGCGAGCTGGATTGGGTCGTTTCCGCGCCGGAGCTGGGCTTCATGTTTCCCGCCTATGAGGATGGCGGCGCGAATATCTATAAATCCATCCTCTATACCCGCGACCCGGCAGCCAGCCACGAAGCCTTCACCCATGCCATCCTTGATAACCAGCCGCCCATGCCCGCCGCCGAGCAGAAGGAGGTCTTCGAAGCTCTCCTCAGCGATACCCTCGCCGAGGATTGCAGCCTTGAGGTTGTCCAGTCCGTGCATGAGGAGCTGCGCGAGCGCATCGAGGAAAAGAAGGCCGACCGAGCCGCCGAGCCGCCAACCATCTCCCGCCGCGAGGTTGGAGCCATCCTCAAGTCCTGCGGCGTGTCCCCCGAGCATGTGGAGGCCTTCGAGGATCGCTATGATGAGGAGTTCGGCGCCGCCGATCTCTCCGCCCAGAATATCGTCAATCCTAAGATCTTCGAGCTGAAGACCCCCGATGTTGTCGTCAAGGTCAATCCCGATCGCAGCGACCTCATCGAAACCCGCGTCATAAACGGTTCCCGCTATATCCTCATCCGCGCCGACGAGGGCGTTGAGGTCAACGGCGTCAATATCTCCATCGCCGACCTTGGCGAGGATGTCGATCCCGATCCCGCTCCCTTCTGACCTGCGCTTCATGGGGAACGCCTTCTTGGGGACTCCGTCCCCGAACCCCTGAGCGTCCTCCCGCCCTTACGAACGTAGCCTTTACAAAAAAAAAAAAAATAACGAAACCGCCGCTTTACAAATTCTGCCCTCCTGTGCTATACTAAATCAGAGTCGATATTATCCATATATAATTGACCGCGATATAGATTATGACATAAAAAGCAAAAAGGAGGGTATATATATGAAATTCTGCCATTGCACCAAGGTTCTGCTTGCTCTGCTCTTTTCGCTGCTGCTCCTGCTAGTATCGTCGCAGTCTGCCTTTGCAGTGATAGACACTGAAATCAAGGATAATTCGAAATATCTTTATTGCGGGAATTGCAAAAAAGATCAGCCTTACAAAGCTTATAAAGTTATGCTTCCTCCGGAAGGGACACATAAAGTATATTATGATTGTAGTGTATGTAAATCAGGAATCAAAACAGTAGTAGGTCCCCATGAACCGTTTGAAGCTCATTGCACTGGTAATACTTACTGCACAGTCTGTATGGATACCTTGAGCGCCACAGGTCATAGCTGGTCTGTCGATGGCAAATGCACGAACGAAAAGTGCGACGTTAGTCATTCCACGCTGGATCATAAGTGGAATCAATATACTGGAAAGTGTGGAACTGCATACTGCGGCTATGTCTGCCCTCATCCTGATGCACAAATTGATATTCAGGATGGTAAGGAGCATTGCAATCAGTGCGGCTATACACAGTCCGGAGGCTCCCATTTCTGGGATCTGAATAACACCGGCAAATGCAAGCATTGCGGTGCTGACTGCGACCACTCCGGCAATGAAAATGCCCACTGCATCACCTCCGCCGCCTGCTCCGACTGCGGTTTGGAAAATGCCCTCTCCGCCACCGGCCACGACTGGTCTGCATCGAGTGATCACTCAAAAAGAGAGAAATGCAGTCATGCCGGATGCAATATATACCGCATCAAAGAGGAACACAATTATAAAAAAGTCGATGGCGCTGATTATTGGGAATGCACAAATACGGTTGTACTGAAAACCAATGCGGATGGCAAGACTACTGAATCTGCTACCTGCTCCGCCAAATGCTACCATGATGGCGAGTACCACGATGGCTTCCAATGCGGCAAATGGAATAACGGCAAATGCAGCTGCGGAGCAACCTGCGAGCATGATTGGAATACAGAAAATGACTATAATGCTTGCAAGAACTGCGGCGCATACTGCAAGCATTTGCCTAGCTCTTATGAACAACCGAATGGCACGGTGGATGCAGGCTGGAATGCCAGCACCGGCAAGTGCAATGCCTGCAAAACTTACTGCCTGCATACGGAAGGCTTTGATATGAATGATGAAGCCAAGACCGGCACCTGCAATATCTGCCAAAAGACCCACACCCATGGCAATTGGCAGAAGATCTCCGAAACGGATAACGTCAGCCATGGCTGCGGCGCGGATACAAATTGCCCCTTCACGGAATCCCATAGCTGGGAGCCGGATGCAAATGACTCCACTAAGCATAAGTGCAGCGAACCCGGCTGCTCCTTCACGGCAGAGCATAGCTGGGAGCCGGATGCAAATGACTCCGCTAAGCATAAGTGCAGCGACTGCTCCGCAACAGAATCCCATGTCTGGCAGCAGATTTCCGGCGATACCGCCCAGCATATGTGCGCTACCTGCTCTGCAACGGCAAACCATGTCTGGAAGTCCAGTGATGATACCCAGCATCAATGCATGGATTGCAAAATGTATCAAAACCATAGCTGCACTGCCTACAATTCTACCCACCATAAATGCACCATCTGTGAGAAGATGCTTTCGCACTCTTGGCGGTCGTATGAAAACAACGCCGAGCAGCATAAGTGTGCGTATTGCCCCCAAATGGCTAACCACACATGGGAAAACGGCAAATGCAAGGAAACGCTCTGCGGCTATACCTGCAAGCACAACACTGCCAAGGGCTGGAATCAGACCGAAACCACCGGCACCTGCAAAACCTGCAACGTCACCCACACCCATGATGATACCGACAACAACGGCGTATGCAAAATTTGCAGCTACATCACCTGCAAGCATACCGCGCCCCGCACCGACCTGCGCTGGGAGCTGCAACCCACCTG
>CAYWLE010000179.1:0-3921 GCA_964458825.1 uncultured Oscillospiraceae bacterium
GCTTAAGCCCGAGGTGCTGAAGGATCATCTGGATGCAAAGTCCCGCCTGCAGGAGCTAATGCAGCATGATGGCAGGATGCCCGTATATGCCTTTGTGAAGATGGAGGGGCCGCCCCACGCGCCGGTATTTACCTATCGGGTGCTGGATGGCGAAAACGAGCTGGGCACGGGCGAGGGAACCAGCAAGCAGAATGCGCAGCAGGCGGCTGCGCGGGACGCACTGAAGAAGATCAACAGCTAGAGCGATATAGCGATATCATATCAAAGGATCGCTTGCAGAATGGGAGCGTAAACCAATTTGAGATTGAAGAAACTGATCGTCCACGGGTTCAAATCCTTTGCTGATCGCGTGGAGATACTGTTTGAGGACGGAATCACTGGCGTTGTAGGGCCCAATGGCTGCGGAAAGAGCAATATTGCGGACGCGGTGAAGTGGGTGCTTGGCGAGCAGAGCGCAAAATCCCTGCGCGGCGCCAAGATGGAGGATGTGATCTTCGGCGGAACGGAGAAGCGCAAGCGGCTCTCCTTCTGCGAGGTCACGCTGATCTTCGATAACGAGGATCATTCCCTGCCCATCGACTTCACCGAGGTTTCCGTCACCCGCCGCGTGTACCGCAGCGGCGAGGGTGAATACAAGATCAACGGCGCGGCATGCAGGCTGCGCGACATCATCGATCTCTTCCGCGATACCGGCATCGGCAAGGATGGCTACTCGATGATCGGGCAGGGCAAGATAGACGAGCTGCTGTCGGCAAAGTCCGAGGATCGCAGGCAGGTTTTTGAGGAAGCGGCGGGCATCGTGAAGTATAAGGCTCGCAAGCAGGACGCTCAGCGCCGCATGGATAATACCACCGCCAACCTCACTCGCGTGGAGGATATATTGCAGGATCTTGAGGAACGGGTGGAGCCGCTGAAGGAGCAGAGCGAGACGGCAAGGGAATACCTTTCCCTGCGTGACGAGCTGAAGATACTGGATCTGAACGTGTTCCTGATGCGCACAGAGCGCTATGAGGTCCGCATCGGCGAACTGAAGGGTGCGGTGGAGAGCCTCGGCGAGGCGATCTTGGAAGCAAACCAGCGTCTGGAGGGTATATCTGCCGAGCGTGCCGCCTGCCAGCAGCAGCTGGAAGCCTATGAGGCGGAGGCTGCCCTCTGCCGGGACGAGGTGCAGAGCCTGATTCGAGATGTGGAGGCTGGCGAAGGTGCGGTGCGCGTCATGCGCGAGCGCATTGCAGCCAGCGAGAAGGAAAAGCAGCGCCTGCTTGCCCAGCGAGATGCGGCAGGCAGGGGTCGGGAGGGCATGCAGGAGCGCATATCCGCGCTCACGGAGGAGATCGAGCGCGAGGAGGCGGCCGTCTGTGAGGCGGATGAGAGCCTGCGCAGGCGTGAGGCTGAGCTTGTCCGTGCCGAGGAAACGCTTTCCCTTATCGAAGAGAAATCCGAGCAGATGAAGCAGCAGATCATCCAGGCAATGAACCGTCTGGGCGATGTGCGTTCCCAGCGGGCGCGGCTTGGCGCGATGAAGACGGCGCTGGAGAACCAGCTTGCCAGCATGGAGGGAGATCGCGAGCGCGAGCAGAGCGGCGTGGATTCCCTGAACGAGCAGGTGAAGGAAGCCCAGCAGAGGCTGGAGGATGAGGAAAAGCGCAGGTCTGAGCTGAAGGAAATGACCAGCGACCACAATGCCCGCGTGCAAGCGCTCAATGATAGGCTGCAAGCGCTCTCCCAGCAGGTGACGGAGCTTCAGAACCAGCGCCAGAGCGCCGACTCCCGCATGAAGCTGTTGCGGGAGATGCAGCGGGACTACGAGGGCTACAATAATTCAGTAAAGCAGGTGCTCATGCAGGCGCGTCGCAGCCAGGGCAGCGGCGTGCATGGCGTGGTTGCCGATCTGATCCGCGTGCCGGAAAGGCTGGAGCGTGCGGTGGATATGGTGCTTGGCGGCGCATTGCAGAATATCGTGGTGGATCGCGATGAGGATGCCAAGCGCATGATCGAATATCTGCGGGCAAACCGCTATGGCAGAGCCACCTTCCTGCCCATATCCTCCGTGCGCGGCAGAACGCTGACCCAGCAGGAGCGGCAGGTGCTTACCATGCCGGGCTGCGTGGGTGTGGCTTCGGAGCTGATCGAATTTGACCCGAAATATCAGGGCGTGGCGGATAACCTGCTGGGCAGAACGGTGGTTGCCGAGGATCTGACCAGCGGCATCGCCATTCAGCGTGCCTCGCGCTATCAGCTGCGGCTGGTGACGCTGGAGGGCGATGTGATGCATTCCGGCGGCAGCATGACCGGCGGCAGCATACAGAGCCGCATGACCAGCCTGCTATCCCGCTCCCGCGAGATTGAGGAAACGGAAAAGAAGCTGGAAGCCATTGGCACGGAGCTTGGCAAGCTGCGCGAGATATATACCCAGCTGGACGAGGAACGCACGGCATTGAAGAAGGAGCGCGGCGAGCTATTTGACGCGTTGCATCAGCAGGAGGTGCTCTGCGGACGTGCCGACGCGCTGCTCAAGGCTGCTCTGGATGAGCAGAGCGTGAACAACGAGCGCGTGGCTCGCGTGGAGGCGGAGCGTGAGCGGCTGCGGGTGCAGCTGGAGGACGTGAGCGCCTCCCTTGCTGCGCTGGATGGTCAGCAGGAGAATGCCGAGCAATCCACCGAGAACCATCAGGAGGAAGTAAAGCGGCTACAGGAGGAAATCTTCAACCGCAGGACGGAAAACGAGGCGCTGCGCAGCGCTGTGACGGACGAACGTGTGTCGCTTGCAAGTCGCAGACGCGGCTTGGAGGCGGATAAAGCGGATCGGGAGCGGCTCTCGCGGCAGAGTCAGGACAGTGCAAGGCTGCTTGCCGAATCTGAGGAAGCGCTGCTTGGATGCGAGCAGGAGCTTGCACAGAGCAATGCTCAGCTGGAGCAGGATGCGAGCGCCCTCGAGGCATACAAGGCGAGGCTGGATTCCGCCCGCGGCGAATTTGCCGCAGCGGACGAGCGCCGCATGGACGCCCAGAAGCGCCTGCAGGAGATCACCAGCCAGAGCGACGAGGTGCGCGCCTCGCTGGATGACTTCAGCGATAAGCACCACCGCAGCGAATTGCAGCTTGCCCGCGTGGAGGGCGAGTATAAGCAGATACAGGATCGCATATGGGAGGATTACGAGCTGACCTATGCCACGGCGGAGCCCTTCCGTCAGGCAGACTTCAAGCTGACGGAATCTGAGAAGCGCATACAGGCGATACGCCAGCGGATTCGTGCCATGGGTACGGTCAATGTGGCGGCGGTGGAGGAATACCGCAAGACCATCGAACGCGTGAACGAGCTGGGCGGTCAGCGGGACGACCTCATCAAGGCGCGAACCGATCTGGAAGGCATCATTGCCGAGCTGGAGCAGAAGATGGAGGAGCAGTTCCGCACGCAGTTTGCCCTTATCAACCAGAACTTTGCCCGAACCTTTACCTGCCTGTTTGGCGGCGGCACGGCGGAGCTGCGTCTGTCCGATCCGAAGGATGCGCTCAACTGCGGCATCGATATCGTGGCGCAGCCACCGGGAAAGAAATTGCAGATGCTTTCGCTGCTCTCCGGCGGCGAGCGCGCGCTGACGGCCATCGCCATACTCTTTGCCATACTTGACCTCAAGCCCACGCCATTCTGCGTGCTGGACGAGATCGAGGCCGCGCTGGACGACGCAAATATCGATACCTACGCCGATTATCTGAAGGATTACTCGAAGAACACCCAGTTCATCGTCATCACCCACAGAAAGGGTACCATGGAGCGCTGCGACGCGCTCTACGGCGTGGTGATGCAGGAGAAGGGCGTTTCCAAGACGGTTTCTGTAAAACTGAACGAAGCATTGCAGGGGGCTTGATACTATGGGATTGTTTGACAAGATCAAAAGAGGTCTGCAAAAGACCAGAGAGG
>CAYWLE010000180.1:0-3914 GCA_964458825.1 uncultured Oscillospiraceae bacterium
GTCCGCCGCTGCCCGCGAAAATGGATATGTTGGCACTGTCAAACATAGAAAATCAACGCTCCTTTTTTTCTTTTGCCGCAACTTATATTCATGTTTTTCTAACCTCGATCAAGCCATAAGCCTCTTGCCAAGCCAAGCCTCAGCCCGCCTCGACAATAGCCTCGATCTCCACCAGCGCACCCATCGGCAGCCGGGAAACCTCCACGCAGCTGCGTGCAGGATAGCTCGGCCCGAAGCAGTCCGCATAGATTTGGTTCACCTTGCCGAAATCATTCAGATCCGCAAGGAACACCGTGGTCTTCACCACATCCTCCATGCCAAGACCCAACTCGCCAAGCACGATGCGCATGTTCTCCATCGCCTGCCGCGCCTGCGCCTCAACGCCGTCCGCCGCCAGCGCACCCGTTTCCGGCTGGATGCCGATCAAGCCGGACAGGTAGCACATGCCGCCGCAGATGCATGCCGTGGAGTAAGGCCCGATGGCCTTGGGACCATTCTCCGTGAGAAAGCACTTCTTCATTTGCCGTTTCCTTTCATCCTGCCTGCCGAACAGACTGCAAGCCATTCTTGGGCGGGTTCCTTCTTTTCATCATCCTTTAAGCCAAGCGCCAGCCACATTTCAGCCAACCAGCAGCTAACCCAAGGTCAATCGCAAACCAACCACAGACCAATCGCAAACCAATCACCAATTCAGCACTTTTCTGCTACCAGTTCTGGTAATCCACAATCTCGCCGGTGACGGGATCATGTATGCCGCGCCAGTAGATATTGGTTCCAGACTCGTAAATATCGAAGGAAAGCTGGCTGCGCTTGACCTCCTCGCCGGTCTCCCAATCGTAATATACGCTCCAACCCTCGCTGGAGAGCGCTGGATGACCCTTGGTATGGATCTTGGTTTCGGTGGTGTAATAGCAATATTTGCCGCTCTCATCGGGGATGTAGCTCACGTAGGTACAATCCACATCCTGCCGCACGATCTTGGATTCCAGCTCGCAGCGATACTGCGGGCGGTTGCCGTAGATCGTTACCGTCGCCGTTTCCTTATCCACATGCGTGTAGATGTAGATGGCGTGCTCGGTATTATTCTGGAAGATGAAGTTCTTGAAGCCGGTGTCCGTCACCGCAGCATCAAGGCTCGGCTCCACATAGGATACGGTCATGGAGTGGTTATGGCGCTCGATAATATCCATGCCGGCGATCATCACCGCGCCATAGAGGGTGGAGCTCGCCTGACAGATGCCGCCGCCCACGCCCTGCGTGGAGGTGTTGCCCGCATATTCGGTGGCAAGCTCAAAGCCACGCGCCTCGGTGCGGGGGCCAACCACGGCGTTGAAATCCACGGTGTCGCCGGGATAGACGGCATAGGCGTTGAAGTAGCCCAGCGCCTTTTTTATATTGTTGCGCGATGCACCGCGGCGGAAGGTTGTGTCGGTGGAATATTCCACGATCAGATCCATGCCGCCCTCGGCAGCATCGGAGGATACCGCAGGCTGAAGCTCCAGCAGCGGAAGCTGGGTATCTCCCTCGCCCGTTTCGATCAGGCTGCAAATCATCTCCTTGGCTGTCTGGGTATCCAGCTCCTGCCCCACGCTGGACTGACCGCTTAGGTAGGGTCGATCGATGCTCAGCGTGACCTGCGCATCCACCGGGGCGATGTAGAGCTCCTGCGCGATATCCGCCAGAAAGGCTTCGATCAGCGCTTCATCATATTCCAGCGGAGCGTTGAAATGCACGGGGTTGTCCGTCAGCTCGCTTATGGTGCTCTTTCGGTCAAAGATGCCGCCCACATGGCCGATGTTCCATGCACGCTCCAGATAAGCGTCGGCATCTATGCTTGCGTCGAAATCCGCAGGCTTGAAGCTCCAGCTCTTGCCCTGTGCGGTGAGGGTAAAGGACTGGTTGAGCCGCTGGTAGAGCGCTTGATGCACCGCCTCCACACCCTCATCCTTGCCGAGCTTATCCAGCTCCACGCCGTTTACATATACGTTTGCACAGTAGGTGGAATCGTTGAGCTTCACTGTGAGCCACGTGGAAAGAAAGAAATAGGCGATCGCCGCCACTGCGCAGAGCAGCAAAAGAAGCGGGACAAGATCCTTTACCGATCTTTTCCTGCGTCTTGCTCGATTGGACGCCTTGCGACGCACATCGCTATATTCACCTGACCTAGCTGGTCTGCGGGGAGCTTCGCCTGATCTGCCGTAGCGCTCCGGCTGCGGACGACCGCTGCGGGGCTGAGAGGTGCGTGAATGATCGGCAGACCCCGACCGGCTGCTTGCGGAATAGCCGCGGTTCCCGGAATAAGGCTTGCGTTCCATGATTGCACTGTGCTCCTGCTTTCTTTCTACAACCATTATAGCACAGCTGCATGGAATGTTAAAGGGGATTTCACGCCAATAGCTTGTTATTTCTGAGATAATGTTTCTCCGGCAGCCTTTCGGCATAAAAGACCCCTCCGCATCGTTGGATATCGATGTGGAAGGGTCTTGGTATAACCAATCAAGGAAGCTTATGCCTCGCTATCCTCTTTGACGTCTGCATCTTTGGCTGCTTCAGCCTCCTTGGCTTCCTCCGTTTCAGGCTGGGCTGCGGAAGCAGGCTCCTGCGGCTTGGGCTCGGGCAGATCAAGGCCCTTCATGAAGCAGTCGAACTCCTCTGCATTGAGCTTCTCGCGCTCAATGAGCAGGCTGGCGAGGTCGTCCAGCTGGTCGCGATGCTCGGTGAGGATGCTCTCGGCGCGCTTGTAGGCGTCGGTAAGCAGCCTGCGCACCTCGGAATCGATCATCTCGTTCACTTCCTCGCTGAAGCCGCTGTTCTGCTGGCTGAAGCTCTTGCCGAGGAAAACCTCATGCTCCGTGCCGAGGAAGACCGGGCCGAGCTTATCGCTCATGCCGTATTCAGTAACCATGCCGCGGGCGATCTCGGTGGCTTGCTTGATATCGCTGGAAGCGCCGGTGGTGACATCGCCAAAGACGATGGCTTCCGCCACGCGGCCGCCCATGGCGCTGGTCATCTGTGCCTTCATGCGGGCAGTGGTCACGTAGTTGAACTCCTCCTGGGGCAGGTACATGGTAAAGCCGCCTGCGCCGCCGCGGGGAATGGTGGTGACTTCATGAACCTTATCGCACTCCGGCACATAATAAGCCACGATGGCATGACCGCCCTCATGATAGGCAACCAGCTTGCGATCCATGTCCGTCACGCGCTTGGAGCGTTTCTCGGGACCAGCCATGGTGCGGGTGATGGCCTCCTCGATCACATCCATGGTGATCTCCGGCAGGTCGCGCCTTGCAGTGAGCAGGGCGGCCTCATTCATTACGTTCATCAGATCCGCGCCGGTGAAGTAGGGCGTGCGGCGCGCCAGAACCCGCAGATCCACATCCTTGGCAAGGGGCTTGTTGCGGGAATGCACCTTGAGTATCTCCTCGCGGCCGATCACATCCGGGTAGTTGACCAGTATGCGCCGGTCAAAGCGGCCGGGACGCAGCAACGCGGGATCGAGCACATCGCTGCGGTTGGTTGCCGCCATCACGATGACGCCCTCATTGTGGGTAAAGCCGTCCATCTCAACCAGCAGCTGGTTGAGGGTCTGCTCTCTTTCGTCATGACCACCGCCAAGACCTGCGCCGCGCTGGCGACCCACTGCGTCGATCTCATCGATAAAGATGATGGAGGGAGCGTTCTTCTTTGCCTCATTGAAGAGGTCGCGCACGCGGCTTGCACCCACGCCCACAAACATCTCAACGAAATCCGAGCCGGAGATGGTGAAGAAGGGTACGCCTGCCTCGCCCGCCACAGCGCGCGCCAGCAGGGTCTTGCCAGTGCCGGGAGGGCCTACGAGCAGTATGCCGGTGGGAATCTTTGCGCCCACGCGGGTAAACTTCTTCGGGTTCTTCAGGAACTGCACGATCTCCGCC
>CAYWLE010000181.1:0-3907 GCA_964458825.1 uncultured Oscillospiraceae bacterium
TGCTGATGCTCAGCTATCCCTCCGACGAGGTGGGCAACCATCTGGTGGATCTGGATCTGCTGGATGCAAAGGGCGTCAATCCCTACAGCGATGTGCTCTCTCTGGAAAAATATAGGGAGCTATTTGGACATATCAAGCATACCTTTACCGGCGTGGACTATGTGGATTACTATTCCGACCTCATCCGCGAGAACGGCGCTGAGGTGGAGGTGGTGTTCGCAAATGATCCCCGCGCCATCCTAAAGTATACCCAGAATGTGCTCAACTGCGATATCCACACCCGCGCCCGCACCAAGCGGCTGCTCAAGGCTGCCGGCGCTGAGCGGGTATATGGTCTGGACGAGATCATGAACGCTCCGGTAAACGGCAGCGGCTACAATGAGAAGTATGGTCTGCTTGGCTCCAATAAGTCCACTGAGGATAAGGTCAAGCTCTTCCCCCGCGAATGTCAGGGTCTTGTGGATGAGATCCAGGATCGCCTGCTCAAGCTCACCGGCAAGCATATCGAGGTGATGGTTTACGGCGACGGCGCGTTTAAGGATCCCATTGGCAAGATATGGGAGCTGGCCGACCCGGTGGTTTCTCCCGCCTATACCCCCGGACTTGAGGGCACGCCCAATGAGCTGAAGCTGAAGTACCTTGCGGACAACCAGTTTGCCAGCCTCTCCGGCGAGGCGCTGCGCGACGCCATCAAGGCGGAGATCCAGAAGAAGGACGGCAGCCTGGTGGGCAACATGGCCTCCCAGGGCACCACGCCCCGCCGCCTGACTGACCTGATCGGCTCCCTCTGCGACCTGACCTCCGGCTCCGGCGACAAGGGAACCCCCATCGTATATATTCAGGGCTACTTCGATAACTACACCAACGACTGAGAAACTGCGTATAGCAAGGGAGCGTCCGACGAACAAGCGTCGGGCGCTCCCTTTTGTGCTGCATATGGCTGGTTCAATCTCTGCGGAAGATATCTCGGGTGTAAACCTTATCCTGGACATCGTCCAGCGCGCTATCGTAGCGGTTGGCGATGATGGCGCTGCACATCTGCTTGAAGCGGTTCAGGTCGTTTACGATCTGGCTGCCAAAGAAGGTTTCGCCATCGGGCAGGCTTGGCTCATATACGACCACGGTGGCTCCCTTTGCCTTGATGCGCTTCATCACACCCTGAATGGAGGACTGGCGGAAGTTATCCGAGTTGGATTTCATGGTGAGCCGGTATACGCCGATGGTCACTTCCTTCTCACGGGCGCTGTCCCAGCTGCTGTTGGCATCATAATAGCCAGCCTTGGCAAGCACGCGGTCGGCAATGAAATCCTTGCGGGTGCGGTTGGAATCCACGATCGCGCCGATCAGGTTCTCCGGCACGTCGCGGTAATTGGCAAGCAGCTGCTTGGTATCCTTGGGCAGGCAATAGCCGCCGTAACCAAAGGATGGGTTGTTGTATTGCTTGCCAATGCGGGGATCGAGGCACACGCCATCGATGATCTGCCGGGTATCCAGCCCCTTCATCTCGGCATAGGTATCCAGCTCGTTGAAGTAAGCCACGCGCAGGGCAAGATAGGTATTGGAAAAGAGCTTCACAGCCTCCGCCTCGGCATAGCCCATGACCAGCGTTTCGACATTTTCATCCAGAGCAGCCTCGCGCAGAAGCTCGGCAAAGCAGCGGGCAGCCTCGCAGAGGGCGGGGTCGCTAAGCTCCGTGCCGACAATGATGCGGCTGGGATGCAGGTTATCATAGAGGGCGCGGCTCTCGCGCAGAAATTCCGGGCTGAAGAGAAGGCTGCGGCAGCCAAGCCGATCCCGAATGGCGCCGGTGTAGCCCACGGGGATGGTGGACTTGATGATCATCGTGGCACGGGAATTGACCGCCATAACCTGCCGAATGACTGCCTCCACGGCGGAGGTATCGAAGAAATTCTGCCGTGGATCATAGTTGGTTGGCGCGGCGATAATGACCAGCTCGGCATCCCGATAGGCGGCGTCGCCATCTAGCGTGGCAGTGAGGTGCAGCTCATGTTTGGCAAGGTACTCCTCAAGCTCGGGGTCGGCAATGGGGGATATGCGGGCGTTGATCTTTGCCACCTTGTCGGCAAGCACATCCACCGCCGTTACCTCATGGTGCTGGGCGAGCAGCACCGAGAGGCTCATGCCCACATAGCCGCAGCCAGCCACGGCGATCTTCATAGGCTTCATTGCTTTTCATCACGCTCCATATAAAATTCCCTGTACCACTGGGCAAAGCGCCGCAAACCTGTGCGCAGGGGAGTGTTGGGACGGAAGCCAAAGTCCTGCTCAAGCCGGGCGACGTCTGCATAGGTGGTTTCCACATCGCCGGGCTGCATGGGAAGCAACTCCTTGTGCGCCTCAAAATCATAATCCTCCGGCAGCACACCGGCGCGGATCAGCTCCTGCTGGAGGATATCCACGAAGGTAAGCAGGCTTTCGGGGTGGTTGTTGCCGATATTATAGAGGGCATAGCGCACGCCATCGGCGTCGGGGTCAGGCGCGTGGCGCATCACGCTGTGTACGCCGGACACGATATCATCGATGTAGGTAAAATCCCGCATGCAGTTTCCATAGTTGAAGATCTGTATCTTCTCGCCGGCAAGCAGCCGATTGGTGAAGCTGAAGTAAGCCATGTCCGGTCGTCCGGCAGGTCCATAGACGGTGAAAAAGCGCAGACCGGTGCAGGGAATATCATAGAGCTTGGCATAGGCATGCGCCATCAGCTCATTGCTTTTCTTGCTTGCTGCATAGAGGGACACCGGCTTGTCCGCCTTATCCTCGGTGGAATAGGGTATCTTTTTGTTGCTGCCATAGACGCTGGAGCTGGAGGCATAGACCAGATGCTCCACAGGATAGCGGCGGCAGGCTTCAAGGACATTGAAGAAACCAATGATGTTGGCTTCGATGTAGGCTTCTGGCTTGCTGATGGAGTAACGCACGCCTGCCTGCGCGGCAAGGTTCACCACGACATGCGGGCGATGCTCCTCAAATATGCCCTCCAGCAGCTGTCGATCGGCAAGGTTGCTGCGGATGAAGCGGAAATTCGGACAGGCGGACAGCTTTTCCAAGCGATGCTCCTTGAGGGATATGTCGTAGTAATCATTTACGCTGTCGAAGCCGATGATCCTCGCATCGGGATAGGCGGCGCAGAGCGTCAGCGCGAGGTTTGCGCCGATGAAGCCAGCCGCGCCGGTGACGAGTATCGTTTTATTCTGCAAATTCAAATCCAGATGAACCATGCGGACACCTCTGTGCTTATTATTGTGGCTTGGTTTATGGTTGTATTGTAGCTTAATATGCGCCGAAATGCTGCTTGGTGCGGCGATAATTGGCGAATATTCACGCATTCTTCAAATGCCTGCTTTGATGCGGCGGTAGGTAAGATAGCGATAGGGGAGGTTGGCTTCGATCCAAGGCTCCGCTTCGCAGCTGAATAGGCTGGCGTCGAAGGCGGGGAAGTAGGTATCGCCGTGGATATCTGCGTCGATCTCGGTGATGTTGAGGACGTCGCAGATGGGCAGCGCCTGCCGAAAAACCTCGCCGCCGCCCGCAATGAAGGCTTGGCGACCTGCCGCAAGGGCGATGGCTTCCTCAAGGCTGCGTGCGCAGAGCAGGTTTTCGCCTGAATAGCTGCAGCTGGAGGATAGCACGATATTGAGCCGGTTCGGCAGCGGCTTGCCGAGCTCCTCATAGCTGCGCCGCCCGATGATGACGGCGTTGCCGGTGGTGAGCTGGCGAAAGCGCTTCAGCTCGCCGGGAATGTGCCACGGCATCGCGCCGTTTCTGCCGATTACGCGGTTGCGTGTGTGGGCGACGATGAGTGAAAGCATGCAGTCTCCTTGCTGGCTTGGTTGTGCTTATTATTGTGGCTTGGTTTATGGTTGTATTGTAGCTTAATATGCGCCGA
>CAYWLE010000182.1:0-3899 GCA_964458825.1 uncultured Oscillospiraceae bacterium
GTGGAGATGACCCCGGACGGCGTGAAGGAATACATCGGCAATTACGACGATTACCTTGAAAAGAAGCGTCTGGAGGAGGCCGGCGCGGAGGAGGAGATCCTCTCCGGCAAAACCAAGACCCAGCTGGACAAGGAAAAGCGCAAGGCTCGGCTTGCAAAGGAGAGTGAAAAGGCACTGCGCCAGAAGCTCAAGACCTGCGAGGCGGATATCGCCGCCACGGAGGAGAAGATCGCCTCTCTGGAGGCTGCCATGGCGGAGCCTGAAACCTACAAAGATCTCGACCGCGCCCAGCAGGTCGCCCGGGAGCATCGCGAGGCACAGGAGGCTCTGGACGCGCTCTATGAGGCATGGGAGGAGCTCTCCGAGGCGGTGGCGGCGCTTGACTGAGCCAAGCCTGCTGCGATAGAGCATCCCCCACTCCATGAATATACAACAAGCCCTTCGAACCATCATCGTTCGAAGGGCTTGATTTTTTCTACGCCTTTCAGGCGCTAACTCCGTCTGCTATTCAAAGCTGCCCGTATATGCCGGCGGATTGCAGTCCGGACAGGCGCCGTAGCCAGAATAAAATGCCTCGTACACCGTCAGCTTCTTTGCGCCGTCGCGATAATGCTCGCAAGAGGTGGTGTGGTAATACTTTGCATTGGAATTGGCATATACAAAGTAGCGAGTATCCACCAGCTCCTCCTCCGGCACGATCACCGATGCAAGGCTGGCTGTGTTTTCGGAGGGAACGTAGTATTCCGGTATCCTCGGGCCATAGATTTCGGCGCTGGGATCATTGCCATACAGGGTCACGCCGCCCCTGCCCGACACCGCGGGCGCAGGATAGATCAGCACCGCAGCCAGCGCCAGCAGCGGCAGTGCAGACACCGCATATTTGATCGGGGTCTTCCACCTGCACGAAACTCGCCACATGCGGCTCAGGCCCACAGGGAAGCACAGCAAGAGCCACAGCAGCGTCTTGCTGCCGTAACTCATCCGGCGCCTTTTCCGACCCCGCTGCGCGTCCCTAACGCCGCCGGGCCCCTGTGTGCGTCTTTGCAAGGTAGACACATCTCCTGTGTATGAAGTAAAGCCAGCCGCCCTCCCCGCCAAGCAAACGGCAGGGAATAGTACGGTAACATAATAATTCTACGCGCCGCCGAGCGCAAAGTAAAGGAATAGCCGCTTTCTTCAAGCTTTCGTATTTTTTGCAAAGTTCTGTAATAAACTTGAAATAAAACCGAAACTGTATCCCTGCTTAACAGTGAAAACTTGACAAGCAAGTGCAGGCGGCATTATAATCTCTCCATACTGACCTTCCTTAACTGACCCTGCTTACTGACCCTGCATTATCCCGCCGGATCATCTGCTTTGAAAATGAGGTGAACTTATTTGGATCCATTTTCCCTGCTAAATCTCACGCCGCTGGCAACCAAGGCGGAGATTCGTGCGGCGTACCGGGAGCTTGCACGGCGCTGGCATCCCGACCGCTTCATGGAGGGACCCGAGCGGGACTGGGCAAATGAAAAGATGGCGGAGATCAACGCCGCCTACCGTGCCTGTCTGAACCGCCCGCAGGTTCGTGGTGTGGATACAGACGCCGACGGACGCGCTCTCAAGCGCATTGAAGAGCTGATCGACGGCGGTCAGTATCCCACAGCGCGGCGCATGCTCATGAACGTGGGTACCCGCTGTGCGGAGTGGAACTACCTCTTCGGCGCGCTGCTGCTCAAGACCGCCGATGTGAAAAAGGCGCTGATCTACCTCTCCGTCGCCGCCCATCAGCAGCCGAGCAACCGCAAGTATGCGCTCGCACTTCAGGAGGCTCAGCGCACCGTTCAGTCTGTCGCCCGGCACAGCTTCTCCAGCCTGCTGCGCAGACGCTGATTTGCCGCCCGTCCCAAAAGGGGCGGTTTTTTATTGCTCATGTGTAAAATTCGTATGTTTCAGGCAATTACACATTTTTTTGTGCTATAATAGCTTCACAAATTGATGAGGGGTGAATCCTATGAAGAACCGCATTCTTTCCATTCTGATGGCTGGCATTCTCGCGCTGAGCATGCTCAGCTGTGCAGCCGTCGCCGAGGAAACCGCCGTCGCAAGCGATATCCACCTGAATGATATCACTCTGTCCATCGGCAGCGAGACCTACGCCTTCCCCATCTCCGCCGCCGCGCTGACCAATCAGGGCGTGAACATGCCCAACGTGTCCGGTCTGACGGCGGGTTTGTATTACTATAGGGTCGATGTGGATGACGGTCGCAACGGCTTTGCCGTGCGCGTGGAATACCTGACCTCCACTGAGGATCCTATTTGGGTCACCGGCGTGAACCTGAACAGCACCGATCACGCAGGCACATGCGTAAACGGCATGACGCTGGGTCAGACCACCCGCGGCGAGATCATCAATGCCCTCGGCGCCGATACCAAAGGCAACACCTATGAAAACAACGAGCTTTACTATACCGCTTGGAACATGAACTACAACTGGCATCTGGGCTTCGACGGCAATGATGCAAGCTCCGTGCTGACCAGCATCATCGCATACAGCGAGCTTGTGAATGTCTATGGCGAAGTCGCCGCCAACACCGCTGAAAGCACTGAGCTGACCGCCGCCAGCGACATGGGCTTCCGCGAGTTCATCCTCAACGGGCAGCACTACGCAGAGGGCGCGACCGTTCAGGATCTGCTGAACAACGGCTGGGTACTGCCCGTGGCTGTTGCTGAGGATACCGTCGCCGCCCGCGATGGAGATGTTGTGCGAGGCGCTCACCTGTGGCTGTACAACGGCAGCTCTCTGGTAAAGGTCGATGCGTTCAACTACAGCGACGTCGAATGCGGCTATGCCGAATGCAAGATCAATTCCATCTATGCCGACGTGTGCAACAACGCCACCATCGTCTGCGCTGACGGTCTTACCAACGGCGTGAGCACCTATGATGAGGCGGTCGCCATTCTGGGCGAGCCCAGCTCCACCGAGGATGGCGAGAACGGCTTCAAAAACGTCAGCTTCACCGTCATTAACAATGTGACCTACACCCTCGGCGTCAATGCCGACGGCAGCACCACCTACATCACCATCAGCAAGCTGGTTTAAGATCATATCTGAGCCCACCGTTCCGCTTTGGCAGGACGATGGGCTCAAATCGTTGACAGATCCTATGCGCCCTTGGGGCATTCGTTAAAATCCCATTTTGCCCTTTACATTCTCCGAAAAAAAGTCTATAATAAATGGTGCAATATCTGCTTTGATGAGGATGGCTCAGGCTTGGTTTTCCCGCATAGCGAGCCGGAATATGGTGCAAGTCCGGACGGGAACCCCCTGAGGGATCGCCTCTGAGCAGCGAACCGAACCCCCTCACCGGGCAGTAGGCTTCGCCGGGATCGCCCGTTACAGCGAAACAAGTGGACGCATATCTGTGAATATGCGTCAAGTTGGGTGGTACCGCGTAAGTCTACGTCCCATGGTTGGGCGCAGGCTTTATTTTTATCCCGATCATATCTTTGGAGGAGAACAGCATGTTTGAGAAAGTTTCCACCTCAATGGACTTCCTTGCCCGCGAAAAGGAAGTATTGAAGTTCTGGAAGAAAAACGAGATCTTCAAGAAGAGCGTCGATCTGCGCAAGGGCGCGGACACCTTCACCTTCTTCGACGGCCCGCCGACCGCAAACGGCAAGCCCCACATCGGTCACATCGAAACCCGCGCCATCAAGGATCTGATCCCCCGCTACCAGACCATGAAGGGCAAGAACGTGCTGCGCAAGGCCGGCTGGGACACCCATGGTCTGCCAGTGGAGCTGGAGGTTGAAAAGCAGCTTGGTTTGGATGGCAAGGAGCAGATCGAGGCCTATGGTCTGGAGCCGTTCATCAAGAAGTGCAAGGAATCCGTCTGGAAGTACAAGGGCATGTGGGA
>CAYWLE010000183.1:0-3898 GCA_964458825.1 uncultured Oscillospiraceae bacterium
CCACATTGCTGCACTCGCGGTTGGCGAAGTCGATCACGTCATCGTCGATGAGCATGCCGTTGGTGGTGAGGGTGAAGCGGAAGTTCTTGTTCGCTTCCTTCTCGCGGCTGCGTGCATAGGCCACCAGCTGCTTGACCACATCAAAGTTCATCAGCGGCTCGCCGCCGAAGAAATCCACCTCCAGATTCCTGCGGTTGCCGGAATGGGCAATGAGGAAGTCCAGCGCCTGCTTGCCGACCTCATAGCTCATAATCGCACGCTCGCCATGATATTTGCCTTGACTGGCAAAGCAATATTCGCAGTTGAGGTTGCAGCTATGGGCGATGTGCAGGCAGAGCGCCTTGATGACGCCGGAGGTTTTTTCCTTCAGCCTGCCAGCCATGGGCTCGAAGCTATCGGGGGTAAAGAGCTTGCCTGCCTCCTTCAGGGCAAGCACCTGCGCATAGCACTCCTCCAGATCGGCGCTGCCGACCTCGGGATGCTTCTCAGCCATGGCGGAAAGCACGGCTGCGCGGTCGTTATCCTCAAACATGGCGATGATATCATAGGCGATCTCGTCCACGGCATGCACCGAGCCGGAGCAGATGTCCAGCACGATATTGTAGCCGCCGAGCTTATACTGGTGGATCATGATCGTAGCTCCTTACTTTATGAAAGGTATGGGGGTATCGACGAAGGCATTGGTTATCGGCAGGAAGCCTGTATAAAAAATGCCGCCTGCCGGCGGCATTCATGGAATGCGATTACTTGCTTTCCTCAGTGTTCTCGCACTGCTGGTTGGCGATACCGCAGCTGGTCTTGCAGGCGGACTGGCAAGAGGTCTGGCATTCGCCGCAGCCACCGTTCTTGGCGCTTTCACACAGATTGCGGGTTTCGAGGGTCTTGATATGCTCCATATTCGTAACCTCCAAAAAATAATTCTTATATATTATATCGTTTTCCTGCCGCAAAGTCAATATGCCAGAGGCTGTGCTAGCGCGTTTTTTTTGCGGAAAAGAGCCGTCTTTTCGTTGCTTGCCGCCTCTTTGCAGGGCAAGACTTGCATACTTTGGCGATTTGCGCTAAAATGGTGGCAGAGTATATTGGCGGGGCTTATCTCCGCGCAGCAAGCAAGAGGAGAAAAAAGCATGAACTATCGCAGTGATAAATATGGAAACCAGATATCCATCCTAGGCTTTGGCTGCATGCGCTTTCCCAAGAAGCTGGGGAAGACCGACATGCAGGAAACGGAGCGGGAGATATTGCGTGCCGTGGAGGGCGGCGTGAACTACTTCGATACTGCCTACATCTATCCCGGCAGTGAGGCTGCGCTGGGCGAGATCATAGAGAAGAACGGGCTGCGCAACAAGATAAACATCACCACCAAGCTGCCGCACTACCTCATCAAGAGCCGCGAGGGCATGGAAAAGATGTTTGCCGAGGAGCTGCGCCGCCTGCGCACCGACCACCTGGATTACTACCTGATGCACATGCTCACCGATGTGGATACTTGGCAGCGGCTCAAGGAGCTGGGCATCGAGGAGTGGCTTCAGGAAAAGAAGGCAAGCGGAGCCATTCGGCAGGTTGGTTTCTCCTATCATGGAAACAGCGATATGTTCTGCCGCCTTGTGGACGCCTACGACTGGGATCTGTGCATGATCCAGTACAACTACATGGACGAGCATTCGCAGGCAGGCAAGCGTGGGCTTCAATATGCCAATGCCAAGGGTCTGCCAGTGATGGTCATGGAGCCGCTGCGGGGCGGCAAGCTGGTGAGCCACCTGCCGGAGGAGGCAAAGCGCGTCTTTGCCAGCCACAGCGTAAAGCACAGCCCTGCCCAGTGGTCGTTTCGATGGCTGTGGAACCAGCCGGAAGTAACCTGCGTGCTTTCCGGCATGAACAGCATGACTGCCGTTGAGGATAACCTGCACACAGCCTCTGATGCGCAGGTAGGCGCGCTTACCGAGGCCGACCATGCCATGCTTGCCCGGGTCATCGCCGCCATCAACGCCAAGATGAAGGTTGGCTGCACCGGCTGCGGCTATTGCATGCCCTGCCCGAAGCAGGTGGATATTCCCGGAACCTTCGCCGCCTACAACCGCCGCTATGCCGAGGGCAAGTTTTGGGGGCTGGTGGATTACACAATGTGTACAGCTATGCGCAAGACCTCTACCGCAGCCTCCAACTGCATCGAGTGCGGCAAGTGCGAGCGCCACTGCCCACAGGGCATTCAGATCCGTCAGGAGCTGAAGAACGCCCGCAGAGAGCTGGAAACGCCTCTCTACCGCATCGTGCGGCGGCTAGTGCGCCTGTTCAAGGCTTTCTGAAGCGGCCGGATCAGGCAAAGCAGCCAAGCCAGCCATATCAATTGCGGCGGCTTTGCGGCATATTGCAAAACACAGCCCAAAATGGCTGTTCAAAGCCCTCAAAATGCGCTATAATGTTGCAGTAAGCAATAAATAAGAAAGCAGGAGCGTACAGAAAATGGCAAAGAAGATCAACTACAAGGCAGGCAGCAGGCAGAGGAAAAAGAAGCTGCTCATCATCATCGGTGCGGCGATCGTGCTTGTGGCGGCGATCATCACGGCAATCTGCCTGATAAACAATGCAAACCAAGCCAAGCTTGAAGCCAGCCTCATGGAGCCGACCGACTACGTATCCATTGATATCGCGGATTACGGAACCATCACCGCCGAGCTTTACGGCAAGGCAGCGCCCATCACCGTGGCAAACTTCATGAAGCTGGTGGACGAGGGCTTCTACGACGGGCTTACCTTCCACCGCATCATTTCCGGCTTTATGATCCAGGGCGGCGACCCGCTGGGCAACGGCACCGGCGATTCCGGGGAAACCATCAAGGGTGAGTTTGCCTCCAACGGCGTGGAAAACAATATCGCCCACGAGCGCGGCGTGCTGTCCATGGCTCGCTCTGCACTTCCTGACAGCGCCAGCAGCCAGTTCTTCATCATGCATGAAGCAGCGCCCCACCTCGACGGCAGCTACGCCGCCTTTGGCCGTGTGCTGAGCGGAATGGAGGTTGTGGACGCTATCTGTGAAAACACGCCCGTGACCGATTCCAACGGCACTGTGGCGGCGGAGAACCAGCCGGTGATCAACAGCATTACCCGCATTGAAAAGCCTGTTCAGTGAGATTTTTGCGGCAATGAAGGGGAGGAATGAAGCGTGAAGGAATCCAGAAGGATCGCCTTTTGCGGCATGATGGCTGCGCTATGCGTGGTTTTGCTGCTGCTGGGTGCGATACTGGATCTTGGCATGTATGCCGCGCCGCTATTTGCCGGGCTGTGCCTGATCCCAGTGGGCAGCGCATTTGGCAGGAAATATCATCTGATTCTCTATATGGTGGTCAGCTTCCTGAGCCTGCTGATCGTGCCGAACATAGAGGAAAACCTGATGTTCCTTGCCCTCTTTGGCTGCTATCCCATCATCCGTCCGTGGTTCCACCGCTTCAAGGGCTGGCTGCGGATCGCGCTGAAGCTGGTTTATTTCAACATCGTGGTGGTTGCGCTGGAGGCGCTGATCATGTTGGTTCTGGTTCCTGAGAGCCTTGGCACGGTGATGAACGTCATTCTGCTGGCGCTGGGAAACCTCACCTTTATCTGCTACGATTTCCTTATTCCTCGCGCAGATGTGATCCTCGGCAGGTACCTCGAGCGCATTACCAAGTCGCTGAAGAAATGAATACATCCCATAAAAGAGCCGTTGAAGCGGCTCTTTTTGCGTCTGAAAATAAGCTATGAGATGCGATGCACCGCTTTGGTTCCGTTTTTGTATAAGAAAAAGGGATTGCAGCTTGTGCAATCCCTTGAAAACAGTGCCTATTTTAATACGAAATGCACACCTCGCGGATAAATCGTTAAAAGGTATGGGGAATAATTAAAAGGTGCAACGCTGATCCGAC
>CAYWLE010000184.1:0-3843 GCA_964458825.1 uncultured Oscillospiraceae bacterium
ACTCAACGGAGGGCAGGCTCTTTTCTGCTTCCTCTGCAATCTGCCAATCTTTGTAGATCGTGGGGTCGAGCTTTACGCGGCCGTTTGCGTCCACGTACTTGCCGTCAACAAAATTGATCGCCATGTGGGGGTTCCTCCTTCAAATATTGTTTGGTTGTGTTGGTTGCTTGGTGAATCCACGGGGATACCGGTTCCAGCCTGCGCTGCGCTTCAAGCGCACAGCGATACACCCTCCGGCCTCCGCTCCCCTGCCTTGCTCTGCGAGGCGGGACTCTTGCTTACAGTTGAGAGTGTACCACAATTATTCAAACATGTCAATAAATAACTTGCAAATTATTACTTTAAGATTTAGTATATAATCTGCGCTCGTGCCATCTTTCACGCAATTTCTCTGCGGGCAGGCTGGACTTTGCCGCAGAAAGGCGCTATAATAGTACATGTTAATTTTAACATAGAAGAAATGGAGTGTCAATAAGCAATGTTCAATTATAAGGGTCTGCGAGCCGTTCGTGAGAATATGAAGGTATCCGAGGCGATGATTGACCAACAGATCGAAAAGCTCATGGAGCAGCGGATGAAGATCACCCCCATTACCGACCGACCCTCCCAGTTGGACGACGAGCTGGTGCTGGACTATGCAGGCGAGATCGACGGGCTATTCTTCGATGGCGGCACTGCAACCAAGCAAACCTTGGTGCTGGGCAGCGGCATGTTTATACCCGGCTTTGAGGAGCAGCTGATCGGCAAGAGCGCCGGCGACGAGGCGGATGTGCGCGTATGCTTCCCGGAGAAATATCATGCGGCGGAGCTTGCCGGCAAGGAGGCTGTGTTCCACTGCAAGATCCACGAGATACGCATCAAGGAGAAATACAAGCCGGACGACGACTTTGCCCGGGACATGGGCAACTACGCAAGCTTTGCCGACTTCCGCGAGGACATGCGCCGCGCCTTACAGGGCTACATCGACCGCCAGAGCGATAACGAAGTAAAGGACAGCCTACTGAGCCAGATCTGCGACGAGGCTGGCTTTGAGGTGAGCGACAAGCAGCTATCCGCCGCCATGGATTACGAAATGGAGATGCTGGAGGCACAGCTGGGTCGGCAGGGCTTGAATCTGGACATGTACTGCCAGTTCATGAAGAAGAGCCGTGAGGAGCTACGGGAGGAAATGGAACCCACGGCGCGCCGGAACATCCAGCGCCAGATGGTCATTGACGAGATCGCCCGCTTGGAAAAGATCGAGGCGGACGAGGCTTCCATCGCAAAGGCGCTTGGCGACATCTGCGCTGAGAACCACATGACCATCGAGGAGCTTCAGCCCCACATGGACGAAAAGTTCCAAGCCGCTGTGGAGCAGGGTGTGATCAACACGAAGGTGCTGGATTTCATCCGCGACCACGCCGAGATTGAAGATGTGGAGAAGTGAAGGGAATACGCTTTGGGTTACGCAAGGGGCTTTGCCCCTTGACCCCACCAAAGGGAATGATTCCCTTTGGAAACCTCATATAAGCCCTGCCAATGGCAGGGCTAAAAATATAATTAAATTTCTTTTCTGCGGCGCGAAGCGTCGCTATGTGGGGATTCTCAAGGGTGTCTCACCCTTGAGCGGGGGTTCGGGGACAGAGCCCCTGAACGTTCCCCTAGACGTTCTTCTTCAGCTCTTGCAGCATTTCAAGGCTGACGGGGCAGACCTTAGAGCCGCTATGGAGGATGGCTCGATCGATAAGCTCCCTAGCCCTTGCCTTATCGCCATCCTCGATGGCATAAAGGGCGAGGGCATAGAGGGTGGTTATCTGGCTGGGCTTAGCCTTGCGCGCCTGCTCATAGAGCTGGATGGACTTGCTGCGGAGGCTATCTGCCGCTTCGTTATCGCCTGCATTTCTGGCAAGGATAGACCTCTGGCGATAATAATCGGCGTAGTTATCCAGCGTGGCGGCGTCCTCATCGTCGTAATCCATCGCCTCGTCCAGCAGGATGCGTGCCTCCTCGAAGTCTGCCTCGCTGCCGGAGGCTGCCGCGGCATCCACGAGGTAGGTGCCGAGGGAGGAATAATAGGAGCTATTTTTGCAGTGCTTGCCTGCGTAGCGTATGGTTTCGATCGCCTTATCCAGCAGACCCAGCCGCCACAGGCAGATGGAATAATTCACGCGCAGATCGAAATGGGTATCCTCGCTCATGCCGCCGAGGGCGCTGATCTCCTTCATCAGCTCCCGGGCGCGCTCGAACTGACCATAGCGCATCAGCAGCACGGAATAGGACATGAGTATGCCATTTTTGCGGCAGCCGGCATCATAGGCTTCGCCATAGAGCTTCATGGCTTCGTCAAACTTTTCCCTTGCATCGGCAACCTTGCCGCGGCGCTGGAGATCATTGCCCTGCACGTGGGTGTTGTAGGCGCTGCGGCCCAGCTTTTCCATCTTCATATTATTGAACAAGCCCATGTTGATTCTTCCTCCTGTGGTCATTGCTTATTGGTTTGCTTATTTTTGGCTTAACTTTCTGCTCAGCTTATTTTGCAGCCGCTGCCTGCGCCGGTCAATATCGGGCAAATCATTTGACGAGGCATAGTGGGCGGCGAGATCGGCATAGCGCAGCGCACGGCGGGGGCTTTTGTAGCGATGCTCATAGAGCTTGCTCAGCTCCACATAGATTTTGTCCCGGCACTGCCTGCGCACGGCCATCTGCTCCAGTATGGAGCGCATAGCCTCGGTATCGCGGTTCTTTCGGGCGAGCAGATACATCTGCCACGCAGCCTGAGCAGCCACGCCATCGCCCCGGAGGGCGGATATACTGCCCGCCGGCGCGGGTATGGCCGCGATGCGATAGAGCTCCCGCGCCTGACCAAGCTCACCCTGCTTTTCCAGCGCCCGACCCATGCTGAAGAGGTCGGCGGTATGGCTCTCCTTCTCCGGGTGCTCATAGAGCATGCAGAGGCGGCTGAGCAGGGTTCCAAGGGAAACGATATCCTGCCGGTTATGGGCGATCACAGGCTCGAGGAGGGAGAGATCGCCGCTCCTGAGAAAATCAAAATAGCGCTGTGGAGCCTCGCTGCCGGGCAGGTCGTCCGTGCGGGGCTGGCCGAGGATATATTCCTCGATGCGGGAGAGGCGGCAGCTGCCAATGCGCATTTTCCACGTGCGTCGGGCGGGATAGAGCAGGTCGAGCTGATCCATTTCATGCCACTGATCCCGCATGCGGCACATGGTGAAGCGGGTCTGGAGCAGCGGCAGATCGAAATTCTTGCCATTGAAGGTGCAAGCACAGTCGAAGTTCTTCAGGCGCTGGGCAGCCAGAGCAAGCATGGCTGGTTCGTCGGCATAATCCTGCATGAGAAGCTGCTCTACAACGAAATCCTCGCCTTCCACATAGCCCATGCCCAGCAGGAAGGCGATGGTTCCCGCGCCGCCGGAAAGACCGGTGGTTTCCGTATCGATGAAGATGCAGCGGCGGATATCAAACGCCCTGCCCTGCCAGCCGATGCGGCGCAAACCATCGCTCCCGATGGAAAACAGCCCTGCCTCCGCCCTCTGCCGATGCTCATAGCGCACAACCCCGCCCGACTGCCGCACGGGCGGCTGCTGACGGGGCGACTGTGCCGCGATCGCGTTGAGCCTTGCCCGCAGCCCGGATGCCATATGCCTCACCTCTTTTTATTCATTGTAGGGTATGTGCGGCGGATTGTCAAGGAGGGAGAGCCGTTGGATGAGGTGGGAGCTACGTTCAGGGGGAACGCTCAGGGGTTCCACCCCTAAGACCCCGGCAGGGGAAATGATTTCCCCTGCACCCCTCACATAACCCGCGCTGTAACAGCACGGGTTTTATTTTATTTTAGCCCTGCCATCG
>CAYWLE010000185.1:0-3824 GCA_964458825.1 uncultured Oscillospiraceae bacterium
GCCGAAGGACGTGCCGGAAACGGTGGCACAGGCGAGCGCGGCGGCAGCCAAGGTCATCGGTCTGCTCTCCAAGGACAGCCTGACCTGCAACCCCTGCGTGGCGCACAGCAACGAGCTGCTCTGCAATGGCTGCAGCCAGTGTGAAAATGTGTGTCCCTACGGCGCGATCAGCTATGTGGAGAAGGAGGTTCGCGGGCCGGAGTTCCGCGGCGTCAAGCGCGTGGCTGTGGTCAATGAGGCGGTATGCCAGGGCTGCGGCGCATGCACAGTAACCTGCCCGTCCACGGCGATGGATCTCAAGGGCTTCAGCAATGAACAGATCATGGCGGAGGTGGATGCGATATGTTGGTAAGCAAGCAGGAATGGACGCCGAAGATCGTGGCCTTTTGCTGCAACTGGTGCTCCTATGCGGGCGCTGATCTTGCAGGCTCCAGCCGCCTGAGCTACCCGGCAAATGTGAAGATCATCCGCATACCCTGCTCCTGCCGCCTGAACCCGCTGTTCATCCTGCGGGCATTCCAGCGGGGAGCCGACGGCGTGATCCTCTGCGGCTGTCATCCGGGCGACTGCCACTATTCCACCGGTAACTATCATGCACGCCGGCGCATGACGATGCTCTTCTCCATGCTGGATTACCTCGGCATTGATCGCCGCCGCACCAGAGTGGAATGGGTGTCCGCCGCCGAGGGTGCAAAGTTCTCCGCTACGATGAATGATTTCGCCAAGACCATTGCAGAGCTGGGCGAAAACAAGAAACTGGGGGATCTCAGATGCAAACAGAGATGATAAATAGAGCGAAGCAATACCTCGCAAGCGGCAGGGTCAAGCGCGTTCTCGGCTGGGAACAGGGCGAAAATACCTACGACCGCACCCCTGCGTTTTTTACTGCTGAAAATATCGACGGCCTGAAGTATGATGGCTTCTGCGGAGCCAACCTGAGCAAATATCTGATCGCAGCCATGCGCGAGGATGGGGATACCCTGGCCTTCCTCAAGCCCTGCGACAGCTACAGCTTCAACCAGCTGTGTACCGAGCACCGGGTGGATGCTGCAAGGGTCGTGGTGGTCGGCGTAGGCTGTCGTGGCAAGATCGATGTGGAAAAGCTGCGTAAGTCGGGCATAAAGGGCATACTAGACATCCGCGAGGATGGAAATGAGCTGAGGATAGATACCATGTATGGCGCGCACAGCGTGGATCGCCGGGAGGCTCTGCTGGACAAGTGCCTGAGCTGCAAGGGCAAGGAGCATGTGGCTGGCGAGGAGTTTATCGGTCAGAGCGAGGATACCAGCGCCGGCGATAAATTCGAGCTGGTTAAAAAGCTCGAGGGCATGACGGCGGACGAGCGCTTTGCCTTCTGGCGGAGCGAGCTTTCCAAGTGCATCCGCTGCAATGCCTGCCGCAACGTGTGCCCCGCGTGCAGCTGCATCAAGTGCGTGTTTGACAATCCCGCCACCGGCGTGCAGAACAAGGCTGCGGCGGACGATTTCGAGGAGAACCTTTTCCATATCATCCGTGCCTACCACGTGGCTGGTAGGTGCACCGATTGCGGCGAATGCAGCCGCGTGTGCCCGCAGGGCATACCGCTGCACCTGCTCAACCGTAAGCTTATCAAGGATATGAACGAGCTTTACGGCGCGTATCAGGCAGGCGCAGAGGTTGGTCAGCGGCATCCGCTGGAGGACTTCGACAAGGGCGACTGCGAGCCGAGCATCGTGCACGAGAGGGGAGGGAACTGAAGTGAAGAAAATCGCGATGGAGTCCCTGAGCAGCCTCTTTGAGCGCATTTCACAGTCACAGAAGCTCTACCTGCCTATCGAAAAGGCTGGTCAGGTGGATTTCTACGAATGGAACCCAAACGTGAAGGTTCGGCTGGATATACTGAAAACCGTGCGTTCTGCTAAGGACGTGTTCTTCCCGCAGGTGGAGGATCTGATCCGCTTCCGCACCGAGGGCAGGAGCATCGAGATCGACCAGTGCCGCGGCAACGATGAGGATTTCGTGATCTTCGGCGTGCGCGGCTGCGATGCACGAAGCTTTGATATACTCGATCGGGTGTTCCTTTGCGATCCCCGGGATGAATTCTATGCGGCAAGGCGCGCCCACGGCGTCGTGGTTACGCTTGCCTGTGGTCAGCCGGAGGAAAGCTGCTTCTGCACGAACTTCGGCGTTGATCCTGCCGAGCCTGCGGGCGATGCCGCGGCTTGGATCGTGGATGACGTGATGTACCTGAAGGCGCATACCGAGAAGGGCGAGAAGCTGATCGCAGCGCTTGACAGCGCCGACGAGGCAGCGGTCGAGGCAGAGAAGGCGAGGATCAGCGCTATAAGCAAAAAGCTGCCCTTCGGCAAGCTGAACCTAGATGGCTTCGATGGCGAGCACCTGATGGACAGGTTCAATGATCCCAAGTGGGAGAAGCTTTCTCAGGCTTGTCTTGGCTGCGGCAGCTGTACCTTCGTGTGTCCCACCTGCCAGTGCTATGACATACGCGATTTCAAAAATGGCGACAGCGTGACCCGCTACCGCTGCTGGGACAGCTGCATGTATTCCGATTTTACCCTCATGGCGCACGGGAGCAACCGCCCCAGTCAGACGCAGCGCTTCCGCCAGAGGTTTATGCACAAGCTGGTGTACTATCCCAGCAATAACGAGGGCATCTATTCCTGCGTGGGCTGCGGCCGCTGCGTGCAGAAATGCCCGCAGGGATTGAATATAGTAAAGGTAATCAAGGCGCTGGGGGTGAATGAGAAGTGATTCCGAACAACCTGATTCCCATGATCGGCGTCGTGACCGAGATCCGCGTGGATACGCCGGATATCAAAACCTTCCGCGTGGAGAAACCCGAGGGCGGCAAGTGCTTGCTGCATGAACCCGGCCAGTGCGCCATGCTGTCCATGCCCGGCGTGGGCGAGGCGATATTTTCCATTACATCTTCTCCAACGGTGGAAGGCTATCAGGAGTTTTCCATCAAGAAATGCGGCTGCCTGACCGAATGGCTGCACCGGATGGACGTGGGTCAGCAGATAACCATCCGCGGTCCCTATGGAAACGCTTTCCCGGTGGATACCGAGCTTGTGGGCAAGGATTTATTGTTCATCGCGGGCGGCGTGGGTCTGGCTCCGCTGCACAGCGTGATCAACTATTGCCTTGACAAGCGAGAAAACTACGGCAGCATCGATGTGGTCTACGGTTCCCGCTCCAAGGAGGATCTGCTCGACCTGAACGAGATTCAGCAGAGCTGGATGGATCCCAAGAACCGCGCCAGCGTGCATCTGACCATCGACCGTGCGCAGGACGACTGGGACGGTCACGTTGCCTTCGTGCCAACCTATGTAAAGGAGCTGGGCTTTGATGCAAACAAGACCGTGCTGGTGTGCGGGCCGCCGATCATGATCAAATTCGTGCTGGAGGCGCTGACTGAGCTGGGCTTTAAGAAGGAGCAGATCTACACCACGATGGAGCTGCGCATGAAGTGCGGCATAGGCAAGTGTGGCAGATGCAATATCGGCGATAAATACGTGTGCAAGGACGGCCCGGTGTTCCGCTTTGACGAGCTGGGCGCCCTGCCCAACGAGTATTGATCGGAGGAGGTCAACTATGGCAGATATGGTCAATGTCTTTCTCTATGGCAAGAAATATGAGGTTCCTTCCGGTCTGACGATCATGGAGGCGATGGAGTATGCCGGTTACAAGCTGGTTCGCGGCTGTGGCTGCCGAAACGGCTTCTGCGGCGCCTGCGCCACGGTGTATCGCGTTAAGGGCGACCGGGAGCTGAAGGCCTGCTTCGCTTGCTCCACGAAGGTGGAGGACAATATGTATGTCGCCAC
>CAYWLE010000186.1:0-3786 GCA_964458825.1 uncultured Oscillospiraceae bacterium
TACATCAAAAAGGCGGCTTTGTCAAGGGTTTCGAATGTAAAGAAATTGGTTTTGCGTTCTTTGCCGCTTTATGCTATAATCAGATCAGTACAGAGGAAAGGGTGAACGAATATGGCAGATCACGCACAACTGGCTCGCGAGCTTTTTGAGCGGGGTTACAACTGTGCGCAGGCGGTTGCCTGTGCCTACAGCGCGGAGCTGGGGCTGGAGGAGGAGCGCGTCTCACGCATGGTTTCCTCCTTTGGCGGCGGCTTTGGTAAACTGAGGGAGGTTTGCGGAGCCGTCAGCGGCGCCGCCTTCGTTCTCGGCACGTTGCGCGGCTATGGGGATCCCAAGGCGGCGGATGAAAAGGCTGCCCACTACGCCCGGGTGCAGGATTTTGCCGCACGATTCAAGGCTGAGAATGGCAGCATTATCTGCCGCGAGCTGCTGGAGGGCATTGCGCTCAAGCAGGAAAGCACGCCCGTGCCAGAGACACGCAGCGAGGAATATTACCGCGTGCGTCCCTGTGCGCGCTTTGTGGAAACCGCCGCACGGATCGTGGAGGCGATGCTTGCCGAGGCTTAAACCAGCCTTGCAGGCTGCCTGAGGACAAAAGGAACGGCTCCCTGTCGCCTGAATCATGGCGGCGGGGAGCCGTATTTTACAGCCTTACTTGGCAGATTCGGAAGCCTTTCTGCGAACCACATCGATGATAACGGCGATGACGATGATCGCGCCCTTGACCATCTTCTGGGGACCCTGTGCCACGCCCAGCAGGTTCAAGCCATTGGAGATGATACCGATGATAAGAATGCCGATGAGGGTGCCGATCATGCTGCCCTCGCCGCCGGACATGGAGGTACCGCCGATGACGACCGCCGCGATGGCGTCCATTTCCTGGCCTTCAGCATTGGTGGGCACTGCGGAGTCCAGGCGGGAGGAGAGCAGCAGGGCTGCCACGCCGCAGCACAGACCGCTGACGGTATAGACGAAGCACTTGACCTTTTTGAAGTTGATGCCGGAGAGCTTCGCGCAGCTTTCGTTGCCGCCGATGGCGTAGGTATAGCGGCCCACGCGGGTATAGCGCAGGATATACCAGCCAAGCAGGAACACAGCCAGCAGGATCAGCATGGTATACAGGGGGAAGCCGCCCACGCGGCTTGCCACTGCGGTAAAGCCTGCGGGGAAGGTATAGATGGGCTGGCCAGCGGTCACGGTATAGGCTGCGCCGCGGACGATGGACATGGTGCCCAGCGTGGCGATGAAGGGCGGCAGATTGAGGTAGGCGATGAGCGCGCCATTTACCAGGCCAACGATACCGCTGAAGATGATGCACAGCAGGATGGTGGCCCATACCGGCACGCCGAAGTTCTTCATCAGGATGCCCATCAGCAGGCCGGACAGGGAGATATTGGAGCCGACCGACAGATCGATGCCGCCAGAGATGATAACGAAGGTCATGCCGACAGCCACGACGAAGTTAATGGATATCTGCTGGAAGACATTCAGGAAATTGGATACGGTGAGGAACACCGGGGAGGCGATCGCCAGATCCAGACACAGCGCTGCAAGGGCGATCACAATGCCCAGCACGTTGCTGCTGGAGGAGAGCTTCTTCACGCCGCCCTGTTTTTTCCTCTTTGCCTTATTGGCTGCGTAGATAAAGCCGCCCACGCCGATGATCAGCGCATCGATGGCGACCACCCACAGCATGGAGCTGGACTTATTCACCGACATGATAAAGCGATCCATGCCAGTGATCTCCACCTCGTCCGGCACGACGATGGTTTCAGGATCGATGCCGAGGAACTCCGCCGTTTCAAGCTGCGCCAGCGCCTTCTTGCGGGCGGCCTGCTGCTCCTCGATCTCAGCCAGATTGCCTGCCTGCGTGCCGGCATACAGGTTCAGTCCCGCAGCCACAACGCCGATGATCAGGCAGATGATAAATACGATTTTCAGGCTTTTCTTCATGGTTCAAAACCCTCTCTTCTGATGGTTGCCGATGGTTATGGATGGTTATGGATGGCTTTAAGCGGCTTATGCGCCATGCTTATCGCCGCCGGTTGCATAATAGAGCACCTTTTCCTGCGTAAGCGTGCCATCATTTTCAAAGATGCCGGTGATCTCGCCCTGATGCATGACCGCCACGCGGTCAGACATGCCCAGCACCTCCGGCATTTCGCTGGAGATCATAACCACCGCCACGCCCTGCTTGATGAGGCTATTGATGATGTTATAGACCTCGATTTTCGCGCCGACGTCAATGCCGCGGGTTGGTTCATCAAATATGATAACCTTAGAATCGCTCAGCAGCCACTTGGCAAGCACGACCTTCTGCTGGTTGCCGCCGGAAAGGTTGCGCGCCAGCTGCATGGGCGAAGGCGTCTTGATCTTCAGGCCCTGGATATATTCTAGGATGGTTTCCTTTTCCTTGCCGAGGTTCATGTGCATGGATGCGCCGAACCTATCCAGCGTTGCCAGCGTCATATTCTGCCCCACGGACATGGTAAGCACCAGACCCTCGCCCTTGCGATCCTCGGTCACGAAGCCGATGCCCGCCTTGATGGCGTCCAGAGGCTGGTTGATATCCACCCGCCGACCATCGATATAAACCTCGCCGCTGGTCTTTTCATCCATGCCGAAGATGGCGCGCGCAGTTTCGGTGCGACCTGCGCCGACCAGGCCGGCGATGCCGAGGATTTCGCCGCCGCGCACCTCGAAGGAGATATCCTTCACCAGCTTGCCGGCGTTGATCTTCTCCACCTTCATGCGCACATCGCCGCGCTCGACCTTGATCTTCGGGAACTTCTCCTTCAGCTCACGGCCAACCATGTAGCGGATGATTTCATCGATGTTGGTATCCGCCACATTGACCTCCGTCACATTGCAGCCGTCGCGCATGATGGTTGCACGGTCGCAGATCTCCATAACCTCCTCCAGCCTGTGGGAGATATAGATGATGGATACGCCGCGGGACTTGAGCATGCGGATGGTATCGAAGAGGGTCTTTATCTCGCGGTTGGTCAGCGGAGCGGTAGGCTCGTCCATGATGAGCACCTTGGAATTGATGGAGAGCGCCTTGGCAACCTCTACCATCTGCTTATGTGCCACGCCCAGATCGCGCACCAGCGCGTGTGCGTTGATATCTATACCCAGATCATCCAGTATCTTTTGTGCCTCGGTAAACATCCTCTTCCAGTCCACCATGAAGCGGTTCTTCATCATCTGGCGGCCCATGAACATGTTTTCCGCCACGGTGAGCTGCTCCGTCAGGTTCAACTCCTGATAGATGGTACTGATGCAAAGCGCCTGTGCATCATGGGAGGAATGGATATCCACCTTTTTTCCATCGAAGATAATTTCGCCCTCATCCTTCTGATAGGCGCCGGAGAGTATCTTCATCAGCGTGGATTTGCCTGCGCCGTTTTCGCCAAGCAGCGCATGTACCTCGCCCTTCTTCACAGCGAGGTTTACATGATCCAGCGCCAGCACGCCCGGAAACTTTTTTACGATGCCGCGCATCTCCAGAAATTCTGCCACGGGTTTTCGCCCCCAATGTCTAGATTGGTTTTATCGAAATGCGGCGGCACGTTAAGCGCCGCCGCAAATCCTTCAGGATGGATCCTTGAATTACTTGATGAAGTTATCAACCAGAGTGATATCAACAACGGTGGTTTCAGCTTCGATAATCTTATCCTCGCGAGCCACGCCGTTGATGGCCTCGTCCAGAGCCTTGATGGCGTTGGCGCCGATGGCAACGGGGCCGCAGTCCAGGGTAGCGGTCAGCTCGCCAGCCTTAACGGA
>CAYWLE010000187.1:0-3737 GCA_964458825.1 uncultured Oscillospiraceae bacterium
TGCTGCATGTGCATGATCTGGTTGACCACGTATCCGAGGAGGCGGAGGCTGCCGGTCGCGCCGCTGCGGATTACCTTCAGGGCAGGCGCGGCGAGGGCAGGCTGGTGAACGTGATCTCCGGCGAGGGGATCAGCGGCGCAGTACCCCAGCGCATCGATCTGAGCGCCATGCCCGAGAAGCTGAGCCTGCGCTTCCGGGTACGTCGCGAGGTGGAGAACCATTACCTGAGCCTCTACTGCGGCAATGAGCGACTGCTGCACCTGCGGCGGCGGATTATGACTCCCGGCCAGATGGAGGAGATTTCCATAGACCGTGATCAGCTTGCAGGGGCAAGGGAAGATATACGCATCGAGATGGAGGAGGCATAGCATGAAGACCACAGATACCATGGAGCTGACCTGCATCTGCTGCCCAGTGGGCTGTATGCTGAAAACAGAGATTGAGAATCAGGCTGTGCGCTCCATAAGCGGCAACGGCTGCAAGCGCGGCGCGGAATATGCCATGCAGGAATGCGTGGCTCCCGTGCGCGTCGTGACCGGCTCGGTGGCGGTGGATGGCGGAAGGCTGCGCCGCATATCGGTCAAGACCGCCTCCCCCGTGCCCAAGAGCAGCGTGCTTAACGTGATGGACGCCGTGCATGCGCTGCGAGCCAAGGCTCCGATAAGGATCGGGGACGTGCTATGCAGCGGCATCGCAGGAACCGGAGTTGACCTGATCGCCACTCGTGCCACAGAGCGGGTATGAGGCGGCGCCGGACAGAGCAAGCCGGCAAGACAGCATAATACACAGCATAATAAAACGATCCCAGCCACCCTTCTTGGATGGTTGGGATCGCTTGTTTGCGGGTGCTATCGCGGTCTGGATCGGATTTATTTCCTGCCCAGTCTCTCCCGCAATCGCCAGCCAAAGCTCTTTTTCGCCACCTGCGAGGGCTTCAGCTCCAGCTCGTTATCCAGATACCACTGCTGCACGCTGAGCCTCTCATCCTCCGGCCGCGCCTGAACCGGCGCGTAGGTTCCATCGGACTTGAGCCTTCTGGCCTTGAGGTTATCGCTAAGCACGCGATCCAGATACTCGCCGAGCACGCGCACGATCTCCGGGCTGCTGACGGGGCAGGCGATCTCCACGCGGCGGGTCTGGTTGCGGGTCATGACGTCCGCCGAGGAGAGATAGCAGCTGCGTGCCTCACCCTCGCCAAAGCAATAGATGCGGGAATGCTCGAGGAAGCGGCCCACGATGCTGGTAACGGTGATATTCTCCGTCTTGCCGGTCACGCCCGGCACGATGCAGCATATGCCGCGGATGATGAGGTCGATCTTAACCCCGGCGCAGGAAGCCTCGGAAAGCTTATCGATGAGGTCGCGCTCGGTGATGGAGTTTGCCTTGATGATGATCCTGCCGGCGCTGCCCTTGGCAATCTCCCGATCGATGAGCTGCATCAGGCGGTTCTTCATGCAGTTGGGCGCGACGAAGAGCCGCTCATATTCCGAGGAATGGACGCCGATCAATATATTCTGGAAGAAGTTCACTGCGTCCTGCGCGATGGAGCGATCCGCCGTCATCATGCAGAAATCGGTGTAGAGGGTGGAGGTTTTTTCATTGTAGTTGCCGGTGCCGATCTGGGTGATATAGGAAAAGCCGTTCTTTTCCTTGCGGGTGATGAGGCAGATTTTGGCGTGGCACTTCATGTGCTCCGGTCCATAGATGATGCGGCAGCCAGCCTCCTCCATCTCCCGCGACCAATCGATATTATTCTGCTCGTCAAAGCGGGCGCGCAGCTCCATCATTACGGTAACCTCCTTGCCGTTTTCCGCCGCCTCGATCAGGTATTTGGCGATGGCAGAATTGCGGGCAAGCCGGTATATGGTTATCTTGATGGAGAGCACCTGCGGGTCGGCCGCCGCCTGCTTGAGCAGATCCAGAAACGGCTGCATGGATTGGTAGGGATAGAAGAGCAGTATATCCCGCTGCTGTATCTGGCTGCGCATGCTCTGGCTGCGGTCGAGATACTTGGGCCAGACCGGGGTATAGGGCTTATTATACATCTCCGCCGGACAGCTATCCAGCATATAGGCATAGCTCAGCTTCAGCGGGCAGGCACAGGAATAGACCTGCCTCGGCTCCAATCGCAGGCTGGCCGCCAGCATTTTGCTGAGTCTGGGAGCCTCGCCCTGAAGCTCCAGCCGAACCGGAGCCAGCCGCTCCCGCTTGCGCAGCAGCTTTGCCATGTAGTCCAGAAAATCCGGGTTGTCCTCGTCGAACTTTTCCTCATCGAGGCTGATATCGGCATTGCGGGTCACGGCGATGACCGCGCTCTCCTCCACCTCATAGATCTTGAATATCTTCTTCAGGTGGGCGGCGACCACGGCCTCGGTGCGCACAAAGCAGGTTCCCTCGCCCGGCAGCATGAGTATGGCCGGCACGGAGGTCGGCACATCCACGATGCCCAGCAGCTCCCTGCGCTCCTTGCCGCCCTTGCCATCCTTCGCCTTGCCCTCCTTCGCCTTGCCATCCTTATCGCCCTTATCGCCCTTGCCGCGGCGGCTGAGCAGCGCGGCTGCATACAGCTCGTTATTGCGCAGGTGCGGAAAGGGGTGGTTGCGGTCGATGATCTGCGGGGAAAGCACGGGGCGGATATTATCCTTATAGTAGTTCTGCACGTAGGTCTTTTGTGCGTCGGTGAGGGCGGCATAATCGATCTCCTCCACGCCCTGCTCCGCCAGCTCCGCTCGAAGCTCGCGGTAGATCTCATCCCGGCGGGCAACCAGTGGTCGCACGGCATCGAACACCTTTTCCAGCTGCTGTGCCGGCGTCATGCCGCTCTTATTTTCGATATCATCGGGAGCCATCATATCCAGATCAAACAGGCTGCCCACGCGAACCATGAAGAACTCATCCAGATTGCTGGTGAAGATCGATGCAAAGCGCAGCCGCTCGATCAGCGGCACGCTGCGATCCGCCGCCTCCAGCAGCACCCTTTCATTGAACTTCAGCCAGCTCAGCTCGCGGTTTTGCGTATAGCTCAAATCCCAGCGTTGCGCATTCTGCACGAAAAACCCTCCTGCTCTCCTTTTATCCCTTGATTATACTCCTTTTTTCTGTTTTAATCAACCTCAATTCAACATTTCTGCACGCATGCGCCCGTGCTTGCTTGGAGAAAATATGCCTGCGGCGGGCGCTTTTCCCCTTGCCAAGCATGGTATTATACGTTATAATGTAAATATAGAGCTAATTTTCTGTTGAATTTTATGCTGATAACTTCAAGCATAGCAAGGAGGCACGACTTATGATCCGTATCGGCATGCTCACCAGCGGCGGCGATTGTCAGGCGCTCAACGCGGCGATGCGCGGCGTGGCAAAGACCCTATACAACGCACAGGAGGACGTGGAAATCTACGGCTTCCTCGATGGCTATCAGGGGCTGATCTATGGCAGGTTCCGTCTGCTGACCTACAACGACTTCTCCGGCATACTCACCAAGGGCGGCACCTTCCTCGGCTCCAGCCGCACGCCCTTTAAGACCATACATGATCCAGACGAGAAGGGCTTGGACAAGGTTGCCGCAATGAAGCAGAACTACTACAAGCTTCAGCTGGACTGCTTGGTGATCCTCGGCGGCAACGTCACCCACAAGACCGCCAACCTGCTGCGCGAGCAGGGGCTGAACGTAGTGACGCTGCCTAAGACCATCGACAACGACCTCTGGGGCACCGACATGACCTTCGGCTTCCAGAGCG
>CAYWLE010000188.1:0-3736 GCA_964458825.1 uncultured Oscillospiraceae bacterium
GCTCATCAAGCAGTACCACGATGCCCGTGGCGACCACAAGCGCAACAAGATCATCGTGCCGGATTCTGCCCACGGAACCAACCCAGCCACGGCAGCCATGTGCGGCTACACCATCGTCAACATTCCTTCTGCTCCCAACGGCTGCGTGGATCTGGATGCGCTCAGGGCTGTGCTGGGCGAGGATACCGCCGGTCTGATGCTCACCAACCCCAACACCGTGGGCATCTTCGATGAAAACATACTGGAGATCACCCGTCTGGTGCATGAGGCTGGCGGCCTGTGCTACTACGACGGAGCCAACCTCAACGCCGTCATGGGCGTGGTTCGTCCCGGCGACATGGGCTTTGATTGCATCCACCTGAACCTGCACAAGACCTTTGCCACCCCTCACGGCGGCGGCGGCCCCGGCGCAGGCGCGGTTGGCTGCAAGAGCCATCTGGCGCAGTTCCTGCCCGCCTCCGCCATGATGGACGGCGCTGATCACATTCAGGTGAAGGCATTTGCAGGCAACTTCCTTGTGGTTGTCAAGGCGCTGGCCTACATCCTCACCCTCGGTCGCGAGGGCATACCCGAGGCAGCCAAGAACGCCGTGCTCAACGCCAACTACCTTCAGGAGAGGATCAAGGGCAGCTTCAAGCCCGCCTTCGACCGCATCTGCATGCATGAATTTGTGCTGGATCTGAGCGAGTTCAAGAAGGAAACCGGCGTTTCGGCGCTGGATGTTGCGAAGTCCCTCATCGACAACGGTATGCATCCGCCGACGATGTACTTCCCCCTCATCGTACATGAGGCGCTGATGCTGGAGCCCACCGAAACCGAGAGCCGCGAGACCCTCGACTGGGCTGCCGAGGTCTTCCACAGCCTCTATGAACTGGCGCACAGCGACCCCGAATACATGCACGACGCGCCCCACAGCGCACAGATTGCCCGTCCCGACGAGGTTCGTGCAGCCAGAAACCCCATACTGCGCTATCAGCCGGAATAAACTGCAACCCAAGCCGCCGGATAAACCGGCGGCTTTTTGCCTACCATCGGACGTATATTACTCGTTTTTTGTGTGCATTTCGGTCGCTTTTGAGCGCTTTTGGCTGCAATATCGCTGCATTTAATGCCATTTAATAAGCAAATCTGCATCCGTAAATCTGAACAATAAATTCGTCGTGCCACCGCTTGGAATCGCCGCCTGTGCAGTATATAATGTACCTATGAATTTTTATGCGGTGCTGGCGGCATGGAAGCCGGTAGTGGTGTTTGTGGTGGCGATGCTGCTGCTAAGCCTGCTGATGACGGCCTATGCGGCGGCACGCACCCGCATAAGCCCCCTGCTTCTGCTGAAAAAGGGTCTGCCCACGGGCGTGATCGCCGTGACCACAGCCTCCTCCGTGGCAGCCTTCGGCAGCTGTACCTTCACCTGCGAGCAGAAGCTGGGCGTGGATAAGCGCATGACCAGCTTTGGCGTACCGCTGGGCGTGGTGATGTTCCCACCCGGAACGGCAATGTATTTCCTCATCATCTGCATCTACATGGCGGAAACCTACGCCATCCAGTGCTCGCCGGTGTGGTTCCTGCTGGCGGTGTTCACCTCCACGGTGCTTGCCATCGCTGCGCCACCCATCCCCGGCGGTACTCTCACCTGCTACACCATCCTCTTTTCCCAGCTTGGCTTGCCGGAGGAGGCTCTGGCGGTGGCTCTGGCGCTGGATGTGCTCTTTGACTTCATGGCGACAGGCGTGAATATGTATACGCTGCAAATGGAGCTGCTGATTCAGGCGCGGCGCATGAAGATGCTGAATCTGAATATTTTACAGAAAAAAGAAAAATAAGTTCGGAATTTTTAAGATAAATATGCACGGCAGCCTGCTTTCACGCATTGACGAAAGCAGGCTGCCGTGCTATAATAAAGATAAAGTTTTATACTGGATGACCGTTTGATGCTTGCAGGAGAGCGGACAAGCGTCCCGCCGAAGGAGAAAACTCTCAGGCGTTCCATATCGGAATGAGGACTGTAAGCGGACGGCACTCTGGAGACATTCGCAGCCGTTTGATCGGTATGCGAGGGCCGAAGGGGCAAGGCGTGGATAACGCCCAATCTCTCAGGCAAAAGGACAGAGCGGCTTCTTCATTCTGCATGACTGTGCGGAGTGGAGTCTGTCTCTGTGGCCGTGCATAGCGGTCACATTTCTGTTATTTACCCAAAACCATGCAGAAAAAAGAGCGCAGGAGGAAAATTGATATGCAGCAGCACAACATTGATTTCATTCGCAATTTTGATCCCAACATCGCCTCCATCATGGATAAGGAGCTACAGCGCCAGCGGGACAACCTCGAATTGATCGCCTCGGAAAACATCGTGTCCCAAGCCGTGATGGCCGCCATGGGCTCAGTGCTGACCAACAAATATGCCGAGGGCTACCCGGGCAAGCGCTACTACGGCGGTTGCCAATATGTGGATGAGATCGAAAACCTGTGCATTGAGCGTGCCAAGCAGCTCTTCGGAGCCAAGTATGCCAATGTGCAGCCCCACAGCGGTTCTCAGGCAAACAATGCTGCCTATCTGGCGCTGTGCAAGCCGGGCGATACCGTAATGGGCATGGATCTGAGCAACGGCGGTCACCTGACCCACGGCTGTCCGGCAAACTTCTCCGGCAAGTTTTATAATATCGTATCCTACGGCTGCAATCCTGAAACTGGTTTGATCGACTACGACGAGGTGCGTGCCCTCGCGCTCAAGCACCGGCCGAGGATGATTATTGCCGGCGCCTCCGCCTATCCTCGGGTGATCGATTTCGAGCGCTTCTCCCAGATCGCCAAGGAGTGCGGCGCTTACCTGATGGTGGATATGGCGCACATCGCCGGTCTGGTTGCGGCGGGCGAGCATCCAAGCCCCATCCCCTATGCCGATATCGTGACCACCACCAACCACAAAACCCTGCGCGGCCCCCGTGGCGGCATGATCTTTACCAACGACGAGCAGATTGCCAAGAAGGTCAATTCCGCCATCTTCCCCGGCGGACAGGGCGGTCCGCTGATGCACGTCATCGCAGCCAAGGCTGTGGCGCTGAAGGAAGCGCTGGCTCCCGAGTTCAAGGAATACCAGCATGCCGTGGCGCAGAACGCAAAGATCATGGCTCAGGTGCTGATGGACAACGGCGTGAAGCTCATTTCCGGCGGCACGGACAACCATCTGATGCTGGTTGACCTGCGTCAGGAGGCCATCTCCGGTCGCGAGCTAGAGGAGCGGCTGGATCAGGTGCGCATCACCGTGAACAAGAACAAGATCCCCGGCGACCCCCGCCCCGCATCGGAAACCTCCGGCATCCGCGTGGGTTCCCCCGCCATCACGGCACGCGGCTTCCGCTGCGCCGAGGCAGAGGAGGTTGGCAAGCTGCTCACCCTCGCCCTCCATGATTTCGACCACAGCAAGGCGGAGATCATCGAGCGCGTGGACGCCCTCTGCAAGCGCTTCCCGCTGTACGAGAATTAAAGGCTGCCTTTGTCCACGCTTTGCAGAGCGATGAGAAGCATCTGCAAAGCAGGGATGCAGAAATTCAAGTTGATTCTTCAAGTTTGTGTTTTATGCTTACAGGCTTTGCCGGCAATCAAAAATGGAGAGAACCAGAAGGTTCTCTCCATTTTTGCATATTCAGATATTCAGATTATCATTCAGATATTCGCTCGCTTCTTACAGCTTCTCCAGCGCGGAAACGATCTGCTCGAACGCCATGCTATGGGAAGC
>CAYWLE010000189.1:0-3712 GCA_964458825.1 uncultured Oscillospiraceae bacterium
AATGGAAATCGCGAAGAAATGATCGAAGCCATTCGTCAGGCGCTCTATGCCTCCAAGATCATTTCCTATGCGCAGGGATACCAGCTCATGCGCGCGGCGGCAGAGCATTACGGCTGGAGGCTGAATTACGGCGGCATCGCGCTGATGTGGCGCGGCGGCTGCATCATCCGCTCGGTATTTCTGGAGAAGATCAAGCAAGCCTTCGATCGCGACCCAAGCCTAACCAGCCTGCTGCTGGATCCCTACTTTGCCGAAGCCATCGAAAGCGCGCAGCCCGGCTGGCGCAGGGTATGCGCCAGCGCAATGCTGGGCGGCATACCCGTGCCTGCGTTCTCTGCCGCACTTTCCTATTTCGACGGCTATTGCTCCGAGCAGCTTCCGGCAAACCTGCTTCAAGCACAGCGGGACTACTTCGGCGCCCACAGCTACGAGCGCATCGACGCGCCCCGCGGCCAATTTTTCCACACCAACTGGACGGGCGAGGGCGGCAGCACCCCCGCCGGCAGCTATAACGCCTGATCCCCCATAACCAACCAAACCACCCAACCGCCAAGCATGTCTAGGAAGCAAAAATTCCAACCGATTTTCTTCTCTCGGTTGGAATTTTGTGTTTGTGGGCTTTGTCAGCAGTCTGACCGAGCTACATTCAGCCGTTCGGTTTTCAGTCTATCCATATGCCTTTTTACAACCTTCTTACAGCCTTTCCTCACGGTAGGCAGCGCCGGTTTCGATATCGATCCAGCGGAGCAGACCATCCTCAAGGGTCATATAGCTGTGGGCGCTGCCCTGCTTGGGAATGGATACGCTGCCGGGGTTCACATAGGTAAAGCCCTCGTGGCGGTTATAGGCAGGTATGTGGGTATGGCCGCAGAGCAGGATATCCCCCGGCATCAGCGGCGGCGGGTTGGTTTCACCGTGGTTATGACCGTGGGTGGCGTAGATCACGCGCCGCTCCAGCGGCAGCACGCAGTAATCCGCCATCACAGGGAAAGCAAGCACCATCTGATCCACCTCCGCCTCGCAATTACCACGCACGCACAGCAGCTCGCCGCGCAGGGCATTGAGCATTTCGATCACTTTCTTCGGCGCGTATTCGTCGGGCAGGTCATTTCGGGGGCCGTGGTAGAGCAGGTCGCCCAGCAGCAGCATGCGCTCGGCTCCCTCTGTGCGATAGGCTTCGGCCAGCCTTGCACACCAGCGTGCCGAACCGTGGATATCGGATGCAATCATCAGCTTCATGGAAGCACCTCCGGGAAAAACATTGGCGGGGCGGCAAACGCCTTCCCCGTCAGTCATTATACAGCAAAACCTCCGGTTCTACAAGTCGAACCGGAGGTTTGCCGTGCCTTGCTGTATCCGGATCAATCGGATCAGCGCTTGAGCTGCGGGTTCTTGCGTGCGAAGTAGTCCTTCGTCGCCTTGGCAACCACGCCAGCCAGCGGGATCATGGCAATCAGGTTCGGCAGCGCCATCAAACCATTGAGGGTATCGGAGATATCCCACATCAGCGTGCCATTGCCGGTCGCGCCAACCACGCATACCAGAATGAAGATAACCTTATAGATCATATCCACAGCCTTATTCCCCTTGGTGAGGTATGCCCAGCAGCTCTGACCATAGTAGCTCCAGCTGATGATGGTGGACAGTGCGAAGAACACCAGACTGATCTGGATGATGGTGCCGCCAATGGTGCCGGGCAGGATGGCGTTGAAGGCCGCTACAGCCGCCGCACCCTTGGAGGCAAAGGCGTCCAAGCCGCCGGGAGTATTCAGCACGCCGGAAAGCAGCACGGTAAGCGCCGTGATGGAGCAGATGACGATGGTATCAAAGAACACCTCGAACACGCCCCAGATGGCCTGCTCCACAGGCTCCTCGGTGGAGGAAGCCGCGTGGGCGATGGGAGCGGAACCAAGGCCCGCCTCATTGGAGAACACGCCGCGAGCGAAGCCCTGACGCATGGCTACCATGATGGCATAGCCAAATATGCCGCCGCCCACCGCCTCGAAGCTGAAGGCGCTCTTGAAGATGGAGCCAAACACCGCGGGGATATCGCCTATGCGCATGATAATTACGATCAGACCCGCCAGAACATAGAATATGGACATGAAGGGAACCATCAGGCTCGTAACCTGACCAATGCGCTTCACGCCGCCCAGCACCACGATCGCCACAATGATGGCGAGGATGATGCCAACCACCAGCGTGCTCAGGCCGGTCATGCTGTTGATCGCGCCTGCAATCTCGCTGGACTGGGAGATATTGCCGATGCCGAAGGACGCCAGACCACCCAGCACCGCAAAGATCACAGCCAAGAACTTCCAGCCCTTGCCCAGACCATTTACGATGTAATACATCGGGCCGCCATGGTACATGCCGTCCTTATCCTTCTCGCGGTACTTCATTGCCAGCAGTATCTCGGCATACTTGGTACACATGCCAAAGAACGCCGATACCCACATCCAGAATACCGCGCCGGGGCCGCCCACGAAGATCGCGCCCGTAACGCCGGCGATGTTGCCGGTGCCAACGGTGCCTGCAAGGGCGGTGGTCACGGCCTGGAAGGGAGAAAGGTTATTTCCATGATCCTTATCGCTCTTGCGGAAGAGGCTGCCGAGGGTATTTTTCATGATGTAGCCAAACTTCCTCAGCTGAAGGAAGCCCGTGCGGATGCTCAGGTACACGCCGGAACCAACCAGCAAAAACAGCATGATCGGACCCCAAGCGAAGCTGTTTACGGCGCTGTTTACGCTGCTGATCTTGTCCATAAAGCTGGGTGCGGCTTCCTCTGCGATGGCTGCGCCTGCGCACAGGCAGATAAGCAGTGCGAGGATCAGCGCAATGGGGAATAGCTTTTTGCGATTCATGGGTATGCTCCTTTCCGTATTTCGGCTGTGGTTCCCTGCGGCGCATAAAAATACGCCCCGTCCCAATGTAAATAAAAACATAAGGACGAAGCGCTGCTTCGCGGTACCACCTTACTTCGCTTGCGCCTTACAGCGCAAACCTCACGGACATAGCCACGATCGCCTATGCCCCGCCGCTGTAATGGGCGGCGCCCAACGCAGCCTACGCGGGCAAGCGCCCTTCGGTGCGTTTCTCTGGGAGGGCCCTTCACCCTGCTTCCTTCGCGCCTTCCACCAACCGGCTGCTCTCTTTACAAGGAAAACAAGCTTACTTCATCCCGTCATCGAATATGGCGTAATTGTATCATATTCAGGCAGGAATTGTCAAGACTGCATATACATATAATTTCTTTTCTGAGCGTCCTGCCCTGCAACATGAAGAAAGGCAAATCTGGTTTTCAAAACAAGCTGTGCTTGGTCGGTTGTATAAAAAATGAAGCCGAAAACCATTTCTCATGCAAAAGAACTCCTTTTGTGGGGTAGAAGCGTAGAAGAAGCGTAAAAAATGGGATAAATTTGCAGGAAACGCGCCATTTCAGCGCCATCAGCGATAGATATTTTCATCTACTTGTGCTATTATATTTACCATAGAAGCTTTAATTTCGGCTCATGGCTCCAAACCAAGCATCGGCATAACGGGAGGATGATGTACAAGTGGAAAAGAAGAAAAAGCGTCGCGGCGATCGTTTTGACGCCACATGGGTGCGGGATTGCGATCCCATGCACGGCTTCGTGCCTTACCTCTATATCAATCGTGCCGATAACGAGGCCTTCATTCAGGAGGAGATCGACCTCGGCCCCCTCAACGC
>CAYWLE010000190.1:0-3682 GCA_964458825.1 uncultured Oscillospiraceae bacterium
TGGCTCACGCCGACCAGCAGGCGGATATCCCCCGCATAGCCACGGGTGCAGGCTTCCACAACGAAGCCGGTCTCGCCACGATAGGCGGCACGGATGGTTTCATCCCCGTCGGCGACGCTCTGGGCGGTGAAGCTTGTGCTGCCGGGGAGGAGGGTTTTGAGCATGGCCAGCTCCTCCCGACGGGCGTTTTGCCGCATTGCTTCCAGAAGACCAAGGCGCAGGCACAGCAGCAGCGCCGCTGCAAGCAGGATGGCTGGAAGGGTGGCTGTCAAGCTACGCTTCACGGCTTGCCGCCTCCCCTCGAGCCAGAACCAAAGCGGCGGGGCAGGCAGGCACGGTCGAGCGCCCAAGCGCAGGCGTTCATGATGAGTATGGCATAGGTGACGCCCTCGGGATAGAGTCCGCTGCCCCGCAGGAGCAGGCTCAGGCTGCCGCAGCCCACGCCATAGACGAGCTGCGCCCGAGGCGTGGCTGGGGATGTGGCGTAGTCCGTCGCCATGAAGATGGAGCCCAGCAGCAGGCCGCCGCCCAGCAGGCTATGGAGCATCCAAGCAAGCGGTGGGTTGCTTCCCGCAGTGAGCAGCGACATGAGCGCTGCGGAGCCGAGGCAGGCGAGGGGTATGCGCGCCGAGATAACGCCACTCCAGATAAGATAGGCTCCGCCCAGCAGCAGCGCCGGCGGAAAGACCTCGCCAATGGAGCCGGAGCGCGCGCCCAGCAGCATTTCCATCAGGCTCTGGTTGGGCAGGGAGCCGGAAGCCATGCGGTGGAGCGGCGTGGCATAGCTGGCAAGGTCGCTCGGCAGCGCCGGATAGATGGTCATGCCCGCCGGAAAGATGAGCATCAGCATGGCGCGGGCGGCGAGAGCCGGGTTGAAGGCATTCTGTCCCAAGCCGCCAGACATGCCCTTGACCACGCCCGTGGCGAGGAAGCCTCCCAGCCCGGCAAGCCAGAGCGGCACGGCAGGCGGCAGGCTGAGGGCAAGCAGCAAGCCGGTGACGGCGGCGGAGGCATCGGAAAGGCTGCTTGGGCGGCACTGGAGCCGGCAGGCGAGCTGCTCCCCCGCCGCAGCGCCCAGCTCGCAGAGCAGCGCCACGGCAAGCGCCCGCAGACCGAAGCGGCATATGCCTGCCGCCAGCGCGGGCAGGAGGGCAAGCAGCACATGCAGCATCAGGCGGCGGGTGGTTTGGCTGGTATGGATGTGGGGTGCAGGCGCGCTTATCAGGCGGCTTGGCTGGGTGGTCTGGCTTGCAGAGCTTGCTTGGATCATTGCTGTGCCTCCCTCGACTTACTGAGCTGCCTGAGCGCCGCCTTGCCGCCACGGAAAAGATCAGCGAGCGCGATGCCCGCCGGGCAGACATAGGTGCAGCAGCCGCAGAGGATGCAGTCGGCAAGGTGGAGCCTCTGTGCCGCTGTGAGATTCTGCCGCCCGAGGGCAGAGCGGAGGTAGAGAGGCTCAAGGCGCATGGGGCAGACCTGCACGCAGCGACCGCAGCGCAGGCAGGCTCCGGCTTGGCTGGGCTTGCAGCTTCGCTCGGGCAGGCAGAGCAGGGCGCTGCTTGCCTTGACCAGCGGGGTATCGAGGCTGGTTTGGCTGGTTCCCATCATGGGGCCGCCGACGATGACGCGCACATCCTCCTCCAGCAGGCCGCCCGCCGCGGCGATCAACTCTCGCAGGCTGGTTCCGATGGGTGCGATGAGGTTCTGCGGGGCAGCAAGCGCCTCGCCCGAGAGGGTGACGATGCGCTCGGTAAGCGGCATGCCGCTGCGCAGCGCACGGCAGGCGGCGGCGCAGGTGGATATATTGAACACAGCGCAGCCAGCCTCGGCAGGCAGGCTTCCCGGCGGGAGCTGGCGGCGGGTGAGGGCTTGGATGAGCTGCCTTTCGCTGCCCTGCGGATAGCGGGTGGGCAGGATTACGAGCTGAATATCCCTCTGGCTGCCCAGCAGGGATCGAAGAGCGGCGATGGCTGGCTGCTTATTCTCCTCCAAGGCAAGCAGGGTCTGGCTCGGCTGGAGGAGCCTTTTGAATATGCGCACGCCCTCCAGCGCCTGATCGGGCATGGTGCGCAGCAGTACGTCGTCGGCGGTGATATATGGCTCGCACTCGCAGGCGTTTATGATGAGCGTTTCGCAGCCATCCATCGCGGCGAGCGCCTTTGCAGCGCTTGGAAATGCCGCGCCGCCCAAGCCGACTACCCCCGCATCGGCAATGGCTTGGAGGATGCTTTCCCGGGGGATATCCTCCAGCGGCTCAAGCTTGGCTTGGAAGGACATGGCTTGGCTGCGAAGGTCATTCTCCACAAGCACAGCCAGCGCCTCCCCGCCGCCGGGATGGGGCATTGGCTTGACCGCCCGAACCACGCCGGAGACGGAGGCATGCACCGGCGGGCAGAGTCCCTCCCCTGCGCCGATCATCTGCCCCAGCAGCACTGGCTGACCCACCTCAACCAGCGGCTCGCACGGAACGCCGATATGCTGGCGCATGGAGAGCGCAACCATGCCGGGAACGACGCGCCGGAGCCGACCCTCCCGCAGGGACAGCTGCTTTCCCTCCGGCAGCTGCACGCCGCCGAAGAAGCGCCCTTTCATAAGCCCTGCCTTCATAAACCCTTTCCTCATAGACCCTTCCTTCACGAAGCGACCTCCCCCGCCCTATTCTGATGCTGGATATGCTCCCGATAGCCTGCGCTATAGAAGATGCGATCATCCAAGCCGACCCACACAGCCTCGGCGCCGCAGCTTGCCGCAAGCGAGCCGCCCTCCTCCAGCGGCATGAGAAAGAGCGCTGTGGAGAGTGCGTCCGCAAGAGCGGAATCGGGGCAGAGCACGGTGACGGCATGCCAGTATTGGGCTGGATAGAGGGTGGCTGGATCGATGATATGGTGATAGAGCCTGCCGGACACGCGGTAGGCGCGCTGGTAATCGCCGCTGGTGACGACGCTGCCATTACTTAGGCGCAGGGTATGGAGGTAGGCTTCGGCGGAGGCGGTTGGATCCTGCACGCCAACCAGCCAAGCTGCGGCGGAGGCTGGCTTGACCCCAGTGGCGCGGACATTGCCGCCGACGCTGAGGAGATAGCCCTCGGGCATCTCCTCAGCCACGCGCTCCACCGCCCAGCCCTTTGCCACAGCGCCCACATCCAGCCGCAGCAGGGGATCGGCAAGGAAGACGGTGGAGGCTGCTTCATCGATCTGAATCGCCTCGATATCGGCATGCTGAGCTGCCTGCCGCAGGGCTGCCTCGTCCGGGAGGGCGGCGTTCATCGGGGCGTTCATCGCCTGCTCCCGCGTCTCATGCCAGAGGGCAAGCACGCCGCCCAGCGCCACATTGACCCTGCCGCCGCTGAGGGAATAGACGCGCTTGCAGAACTTGAGCAGATCGATGATGCTGCCATCCACGATAACGGGCGCTATGCCCGCCTGATCGTTGATGGTTTTCAGGTTATTTATGCCGGAATAGCTATGGTAGATATCAAAGAGGCGGTGGTAACCGGTCAGCTTGGCTTGCACAAGCTCCGCCTGATGGGTGAAGGCGGCCTCGCTGGGGGCATAGCCAAGCAGCTCTGTCAGGGTATCGAAGGGGCCAAGGAAGCTTGCCGAATAGCGGCGCTGGTCCGCCTGTGCGGCGCAGCCAAGGAGCAGGGCGGGCAGGGCAAGCAGGAGGAGCAGCAGGGCTAGAG
>CAYWLE010000191.1:0-3671 GCA_964458825.1 uncultured Oscillospiraceae bacterium
TCTTCGGCGGCATCATGGGGCCGGTGATGGGCAATATTTCCAAGGTGAGCTATTCCCTCACCATCGGCATCGGCGGCGTGCTCTGCGTGCTGGCTGGCTTCGATGTGGGCGGTCTGGTGGTATTTGCCAACTATGCCAACCAGTTTGCCCGCCCCATCAACGAGCTTTCCCAGCAGGTGAGCACCGTCTTTTCCGCACTTGCCGGCGCTGAGCGCGTGTTCCAGATCATGGACGAGGCTCCCGAGGAGGCCGACGCGCCCGATGCAAAGGACTTCGCCATCAAGGGTCATGTGATTCTGGATGATGTGAGCTTTGGCTATGTGCCGGGCAAGACCATACTCAAAAACATCTCCCTCTATGCCCGCCCGGGCCAGAAGATCGCCTTCGTAGGCTCCACCGGCGCAGGCAAGACCACCGTGACCAACCTGCTCAACCGCTTCTATGATATCGAATCCGGCAAAATCACCATTGACGGCGTGGATATACACGATATCAAGCGCGAGCATCTGCGCGAGAACATCGCCATGGTGCTTCAGGATACCCACCTCTTCAGCGGAACCATCATGGAAAACATCCGCTATGGCAGGCTGGACGCCACCGACGATGAGGTTATTTCCGCCGCAAAGACGGCGAGCGCCCATTCCTTCATCATGCGTCTGCCCGACGGCTACAATACCGTGATCGAGGGCGACGGAGCCAACCTATCGCAGGGTCAGCGGCAGCTGCTCAATATCGCCCGTGCGGCGCTGAGCAAGGCTCCCATCCTTGTGCTGGATGAGGCGACCTCCTCCGTCGATACCCGCACCGAGCGCATGATCGAGCGCGGCATGGATCATCTGATGGAGGATCGCACCACCTTCGTGATCGCTCACCGCCTCTCCACCGTCCGCAATGCCAACGCCATTATGGTGCTGGAAAATGGCGAGATCATCGAGCGCGGCGACCACGATGACCTGCTTTCCCAGAAGGGTCGCTATTATCAGCTCTATAAGGGCATGAGCGAGCTGACCTAAGCAAAGCAAATAACCAACCAGCCGCTGGGCGGCGTTCGGAACCCTTCTCTGCATGAAGCTGCGGAGCGGAGGCTCTGAGCGCCGCCCTTGACTTTTTCTCCTAGACCGTGTATAATACTCCCAATCATTTTCACCAGCAGAATTGGAGGCTCCAGCCATGAAAGCAGCCATGGAAAGGATCGTCGCGCCGAAGCTGCATGTAGGCGATACCATCGCGGTGTTTTCGCCGTCCTCGCCGGTATCGGTAACGGCTCCGAAGCGCTTTGCCAGGGGCAGGGCGTACCTGGAGGGGAAGGGCTTTCGCATTATTGAAGGTTCGCGCACCGGCAAGCAGGATTTCTACCGTTCAGGAAGCATCGCTGAACGTGCGGAGGAGATCAATTCCCTGCTGCGTGATCCCAACGTGCGTTGCCTGATGGCTTCCATCGGCGGAATGAACTCCAATTCCCTGCTGCCCTATATCGATTATGAAGCCCTGCGACGTGATCCGAAAATCATCATCGGCTATTCCGATGTCACGGCGCTGCTGCTGGGTATATATGCGCATACGGGCCTCGTCACCTATTATGGCCCGGCGCTGGCTGCCTCCTTTGGCGAGCTGCCGCCATTTGTGGATGAAACCTATGCCTATTTTGAGGATATCCTAATGCAGCCCGCCTACCGGCATGCCCTTCCCACGCCGGAGGCATGGACGGACGAGTTCATTCCGTGGGAGCAGCAGGACAGAGCCAAGCAGGCGGTGAAGAACGAGCTGCTCACCCTTCGCGGCGGCGTTGTGCAGGGCAGGCTCATCGGCGGCAACCTGAATACCATGCAGGGTATATGGGGCACGGACTACATGCCGGAGATTCGCGAGGGCGATATCCTCTTCATTGAGGATGGCCTGAAGGACGCCGCAGATATCGAGCGCAGCTTTGCCCTGCTCAAGCTCGGCGGGGTGTTCGACCGCATCGGCGGGCTTATCCTTGGCAAGCATGAGAAGTTTAACGACCTCGGCAGTGGCCGCAAGCCCTACGAGATCCTGCTCGAGGCGATGGGGGAACCTCGCTGCCCGGTGCTTGCCCAGTTCGACTGCTGCCACACCCACCCCATGCTCACCCTGCCCATCGGCTGCACCGCACGGCTGGATGCAGATGCAGGCAGGCTGGAGCTGATGGAGGATTATTAAGGAGGAATACGGGATGCAAAAGGCTGCTTTCAAGCGCCTGCTTGCCGGGCTGATGGCGCTTATTATGGCGCTGGGTATGTCAGGCTGTGGCAGAGAGGGCATGTATATTGAAAAAGCAAGGCTCAGCCGGGCGGAGCAGGATATCGTCAAGCTGCTTGGCTCGAGCGGCGATACGGAGCTGATCTACGATTATCGCGTGGATGGCTCGGTGCAGAGCGTGCAGGTGAACAGCTATGAGCTGATCGACGGTCAGTGGCAGAGCATCTCCGGCGGCGGCAGCCTCGCCAGCCAAGCCAAGAAGGGCCGCGTGGCGCTGCGCTTTGGCATCCTCGGCGATGAGCTGCGGGTTGCCTTGCAGGATGGGCATGACGTATCCGCCAGCGAGACAAAGAACCCGTCGGATAGCCAGAACTTCGGTCACATCAGTACCGTCGCCGCCGATCATGCGCAGATTACCTACGATCGCGAAATACCGCTGGCTGTGCAGATCAACACCGGCAAAAACGAAGTTCGCACCTTTTCTGCGGAAGCATATTTCTCGCCGGAGCAGCTGATGGACGGCGGCTACGAGCATGTGTATGCGCTGACGATTATCTTCAGCACATCGCCTCTGGAGTAGGAATACGGATAAACACAAAAATCCCTTCGAACCAATGAGATTCGAAGGGATACTGTTTTATTCAAGACTTTTGCCAAGCGGCCATGGGGGAGGCGCTTTAGGCGCCCTCGATCTGGCTCGGTTGGCTCGGCTGGCTATCCTCCGCCGTGGGCAGGGAGATGGGCTCCCGCAGCAGGCGGGGCTTTTCCTTGCCCAGCACTGCGTCCTCGGTGATGGTGCAGCGGGTCACGCCCTCGATGGAGGGCAGGTCGAACATGGTGTCCGTCATCACGCCCTCGATGATGGCGCGCAGACCGCGTGCGCCGCTCTTGCGCTCAAGCGCCTGCTTGGCGATGGCAGATAGCGCCTCGGGGGTGAACTCCAGCTCCACATTATCAAAGCTCAGGAGTTTGGAATATTGGCGAACCAGCGCGTTTTTCGGCTCGGTGAGTATCTTCACCAGCGCGTTTTCATCCAGCTGGTTCAGCGTGACCAGCACGGGCAGCCGGCCCACAAATTCGGGGATCAGACCAAACTTGAGCAGATCCTCGGGACGAACCTTGCTCATGAGCTCCTCGCCGCCGCGCTCCGATTTGGAATGCACCTCAGCGCCGAAGCCCATGCTCTTTTTGCCGATGCGGTTTTCCACGATCTTCTCGATGCCATCGAAGGCGCCGCCGCAGATAAAGAGGATGTTGGTGGTGTCGATCTGGATAAACTCCTGATGGGGATGCTTACGGCCGCCCTGCGGAGGCACGCTTGCCACGGTGCCCTCAAGGATCTTCAGCAGCGCCTGCTGCACGCCCTCGCCGCTCACATCGCGGGTGATGGAGGGATTTTCGCTCTTGCGGGCGATCTTATCGATTTCGTCGATATAGATGATGCCGCGCTG
>CAYWLE010000192.1:0-3608 GCA_964458825.1 uncultured Oscillospiraceae bacterium
GATCGGCATGAAGAACGTGTGGGTGGTGAAGGAGCAGGAACTGCCCGACGGCAACTTCCCCACCGTGCGCGTGCCCAATCCCGAGGAGAAGGATGCGTTCGCGCTGGCGCTGAAGATGCAGGCGGAGCTGGGGGCGGATCTGTGCATCGGCACCGACCCGGACTGCGACCGCGTGGGCATCGCCTGCATGACCGCCGACGGCACGCCCCGCCTGCTCAACGGCAACCAGATCGGCTGCGTGCTGCTGCACTATATCCTCTCCCAGAAGAAGGAGCGCGGCGAGTTGCCCGCAAATGCCGCGGCAGTGACCACCATCGTATCCACCAATATGGCGAGCGCCATCGCCCAGTCCTTTGGCTGCAAGATGATCGAGGTGCTCACCGGCTTTAAGTATATCGCCGAGCAGATTCACATCTTCGAAACCACCGGCTGCAACAGCTTCATGTTCGGCTTTGAGGAGTCCTTCGGCTACCTCAGCGGCACAGATGTGCGCGACAAGGATGGCGTGAACGCCTGCATGCTCATTGCCGAGGCCGCCTGCTGGTACAAGAAAAAGTTCAACAAGACCCTCGTGGACGCCATCGACCTGCTCTATCAGCAGTACGGCTATTATGGCGACAAGGTGGTTTCCTTCGTCTGCCCCGGCAAAGATGGCTTGGAAACCATGCAGCGCCTGATGACCTCCCTGCGCGAGGATCCGCCCGCTGCCTTCGGCGGCGCGAAGGTCGTGGCGCTTCGGGATTACCAGAAGAGCATCCGCAGCGAGGGCGGTAAGACTGAAACCCTCACCCTGCCCAAGAGCAACGTGCTCTACTTTGAGCTGGAAAACGATGCTTGGATCTGCGTGCGTCCCTCCGGCACCGAGCCGAAGATCAAGCTCTATGTAAACGCCGTATCCGACGTCTCCGAAAAGACGCAGGCAATGCTCGCGGAATATGCCGATGCAGCCGTGGCCCTGCTGAACGAGCGGATGAACTGAGCAAGCCGATGCCCTGCGGCGCAGCAAAAAACGCCCGCCGGGCAAAGAAAATCCCTTCGAGCATCTTCGTTCGAAGGGATTTTGCTTTGGCTTTCCAGCGGTTTGGCGGGGGCTTGCTCCCCCGCCGCAAGCCAGCCTTACTTATCCAGCTTGCAGGTCTCCTTCATAGCCACAGAGCAGGCGATATCGCCCAGCACGTTGCAGCAGGTAGCGCCCATATCGCAGAGGGTATTGATGGAGATATACACCGCCATGATCTCGGCAGGCAGACCGGCGATGGTGCTCAGCGCAGCGAAGCAGGCGATTGCGCCGCCGGGCACGCCGGGGCAGCCGATGGAGAGCAGGGTATTTGCCAGCAGCACGATGGCCATCATGCCAAAGCTGATGGGTGTGTTGGTTGCATTGGCAAAGAAGACGATCATGAAGCTCATCAGTATGGACACTGCATCCATATTGATGGTCGCGCCAAGGGGAATGGACAGGGAGGAAATCTCGCTGGGCACGCCCAGATCATCGCACGCCTTCTTGGAGAGCGGAATGGTGGCGGAGGAGGAGCAGGTGCCGAAGGCGTTGAGCGCCGCCGGGCTGACCTTCTTGAAGAACTCCTTCACCGATACCTTGCCCACGAACTTCACCAGTCCGCCATAGACGATAAACACATAGAGAATGAAGGTGATGTAGAGCGCCAGCAGCACGCTGCCGAGGGAAAGCACGGTATCGATACCGTTGGACTGGATCACGATGGCGATGGAGGAAAACACGCCGATGGGGGTGAAATACATCACGAAGGAAATGATCTTCATGGATATCTCATCCACGGCGGCGACCACCTTCACAAAGGGATCGGCCTTTTCCTTCAGGCTCAGGCAGACGATGCCGATAATGATGGCAAACACCAGCACCTGAAGCATATCGCCATTCACAAAGGAGGCGATGGGGTTAGAGGGAATCAGGTTTTTCACGGTATCCAGCAGGCTGGTGAATTGCACCGCGCCATAGGGGTTGGTGGCGTCCAGGGTGAAGGACACGCCATGACCGAAATTGAGCAGCTTGGGCAGGAACAGACCCAGCAGGCTGGCAAAGAGGGTGGTGCAGCAGTAGTAGAGCAGGGTCTGACCGCCGATCTTGCCGGTCTTGCCCACGGAACCGATGCCCTGAATGCCCATTACGATTGAGCAGAACACCAGCGGGTAGATCATCATCCGCAGCGCGTTGATGTAGAGGTTGTAAACCATGTCCAGCACGGGCTTGGCTGCGTTGAAGGCGTCGGCGTTGAACATGCCGAGGAAGCCCACCAGAATGCCCAGCGCCAGACCGATAAAGATCCACAGCGTAATGTGGCACGTGTACCAGTTCTTCTTCATTTGTTGATCCTCCCAAAATCTCTAGCTTGCAATATAAAACGCCCGCCTTCCGTTGCTCCAGAAGACGGGCGGCTATGCCTGTATTGCCCTTTCCACTAATTTCCTTTCTTATTATATTGTATTTTGCAATGCTTGTCAAGCACCCGCCGGGAAAACATGCCGCCTCCCAGCAAATCAGGGATTGACAGCCGTTGGTTTTCTGCTAATATAATAAGCAGAGCAAGGCAAAATCATGGCATATGGAGGTTGGATTAAATGGCAATGGTATTGCTCATCAACGGAAGTCCCAACCAGTATGGCTGCACCTATACGGCGCTGCGGGAGGTGGCGGACACGCTGGAGCAGCAGGGCGTGGCAGCGGAGATCTACCAGATCGGGAAAAAGCCCATAGCCGGCTGCATCGCCTGCGAGAGCTGCGAAGGCACGGGCAAATGTGCCTTTGACGACGGCGTAAATGAAATCATCGCCCGGCTGGACGAGTTTGACGCGCTGGTGTTTGGTTCGCCGGTATACTATTCCGGTCCCTCCGGTCAGCTCTGTGCCTTTCTGGATAGGCTCTTCTATGCCGGCGGTCGCAGGATGGCCGGCAAGCTGGGCGCGGCTGTAGTGTCCTGCCGTCGCGGCGGCGCCAGCGCCAGCTTTGATCGGCTGAATAAGTATTTCGGCATATCCAATATGCATGTGGTTGGCTCCCAGTATTGGAATCAGGTGCATGGCTTCACGCCGGAGGACGTGAAAAAGGATAAAGAGGGTCTGCAAACCATGCGCACCCTCGCAATGAACATGGCTTGGCTGCTCAGGTGCATCGAAGCCGGTCGCGCAGCAGGCGTGCCGGAGCCGGAATATGAAAGGCGGGTCAGCACCCATTTCATTCAGGATAAGTTCTGAGTGCCAACCAAGCATGGCTAAATCAATACATTGAAGCCGCAAGGCAGGGGGAAAACGAATGAAGATATCCAAAAAAGACGCGCTGATGTGGTTTGAGTTTTTTGCAGCTCTTCCAGAGGATGAGGAGCTGATGCCTTGGCAGCAGGAGATCGTATACGCGGTATTTGCCCAGATCGAGGCTGCGGAGGAGCAGCGGCAAGCCGAGCTGATGGCGCAGATTCCCAAGCTCAAGAGCCTCGAGGGTCGCACGCGCTATGTGGGCCGGGATGAGCTTTTCCCCGCGGGCTGCCGATCCTGCCTGCTGGGCAGCGGTCTGAGCGCCATTCGCAAAACCAACCGCTGCAATATCCAGTGCCGCTTCTGCTATAATTATGGCG
>CAYWLE010000193.1:0-3602 GCA_964458825.1 uncultured Oscillospiraceae bacterium
TTTCCTTGATGGCGTCGATCACGGCATCGTTGATCAGGCAGGAAGCGGAGAACTTCTCGCCGCCGTGCAGCACGCGATGGCCAACGGCGCCGATTTCGCCCAGATCAGAGATGACGCCGGTGCCGGTCAGATGGCCCTTGCCGTCGTCGGGGTTGATCTCCAGATCGGTGCGATCCTTGCCCACCAGAACATCCAGAACCATTTCCATGGCCTCGGCATGGTTGGCGGCCTTCTTCAGCTGCTTTTCCTTGATCTTCTGGCCGTTCCAGGTGTAGGTCAGGTCGGTGGTGGGATCGACGGTGCCGATGCGCTCTACCAGACCCTTGGCGATGACGGACTCGTCCTTCATATCGATCAGCTGATACTTCAGGGAGGAGGAGCCGGCGTTGATGATCAGAATTTTCATGATGAATCTACTCCGTTCTATATTGCTTATCTAGTAAATGCTTGATTGTTTATATATTTGCCGGATGCAGTGAAGGGGGGGAAGCCTTCCCCCTTCACAGAGCGTCAGCGCTTTAGCCCTGCGCCTGGCAGGCGGTGATGGCGACGGTGGCGACGATGTCTTCCACGCTGCAGCCGCGGGAGAGGTCATTGCAGGGAGCGGCGATGCCCTGCAGGATGGGGCCGTAGGCTTCCGCGTTGCCCAGGCGCTGCACCAGCTTATAGCCGATGTTGCCAGCCTCGAGGGACGGGAAAACCAGGGTGTTGGCATGGCCTGCAACCTTGCTGCCGGGAGCCTTCAGCTGGCCAACCTTCTCAACCAGCGCGGCGTCCAGCTGCAGCTCGCCGTCGAGCATCAGATCGGGAGCCATTTCCTTGGCGATGCGGGTGGCTTCCTGCACCTTGGTGACCTGATCGTGCTTGGCGGAGCCCTTGGTGGAGAAGCTCAGCATGGCCACGCGGGGCTCGATGCCGGCCAGAGAGCGGGCGGATTCGGCGGCGCCCAGAGCGATATTTGCCAGAGCTTCCGCATCGGGATCGATGTTCACGGCGCAGTCTGCGAAGATCATGATGCCGTCGTCGCCGTATGCCTTGTTGGGGGTTTCCATCAGGAAGCAGGAGGACACGGTCTTGATGCCGGGCTTGGACTTGATGATCTGCAGGGCGGGACGGAGCATATCGCCGGTGGAATGAATCGCGCCGGAAACCAGGCCGTCTGCCTCGCCAGCCTTCACCATCATGATGCCATAATACATGGGATCCTTCACGGTGGCGGCGGCCTTTTCCTCGGTCATGCCCTTGGCCTTGCGCAGCTCATACAGCGTGGCTGCATATTCGGCGCACTTCTCGCTGGTGGCGGGATCGATGATGCTGATGCCATCGAGGCAGACGCCGTCGGCGACTTCCTTGATCTTATCGGGGTTGCCCAGAAGGGTGAGCTTTGCCAGACCCTGCTCGGCGATGATGGCTGCGGCCTTCACGGTGCGGGGCTCGTCGCCCTCGGGCAGCACGATGTGCTTCACGTCAGACTTTGCTTTTGCTTTGATCTTATCGATGATTGCCATGTTGGTTCTCCCTCCGTTGATTCCGCGGCCTTGGCACGCGGTGATAGATATTAAGAAATGCGGACGGATGCGCCGTCCAGCGGCTCGGCAGCCTGCCCACAGGCAGGAAGGCAAGCCTAGCATTCTCCATACGTTCCTATTATACGATACTTTCAGGAAATTGGAAAGTATATATTGTAAAGTTTTTTTGCGCATGTGTCCGGAGGGCGGCGCTGCGGAGCAGGGATGGAAAATGAAAAAATGCAAGAAAATGGGTCATATAATGCAAAAATATGACAGTAAATGATCCTTTTACCATGCTAAAGTGTGAAAAATAAACATTAAAATTACATAAAACACTTTGGTTCGGCTTGCAGTTATGTGCAAAAATAGATATAATGGATAGACTACAAGAATGTTTCCCCCGCAAAATGCACAAAACGGAAACAGAAACAGGATAAAAGGACTGAATGACATGCTCAAGTACTCGATCAAGCGTATACTGCTTGCAATCGTCACGGTGCTCATCATCGCGGCGATCACTTTCTTTGCAATGAACGCCATTCCCGGCGGCCCCTTTTCCAAGGAGAAGGCGTCTGACCCTGCCGTGCAGGCCATGCTGGAAAAGCGCTTTGGCCTTGATAAGCCGGTGGGCGAGCAGTTTGTCGTGTATCTGAAAAACCTGATGCACGGCGACTTCGGCATTTCGCTGAAGACCGGCCGCGAGATCACCAGCACGATCATGGAATCCTTCGCCGTATCTGCCAAGCTGGGCGGCATAGCAGCCGTCGTTGCGGTGGTATTTGGTTTGATCTTTGGCTCCATCGCCGCGCTCTGCCGTGGAAAATGGCCGGACAGGCTGATTATCTTCCTGACCACGCTGTTTGTATCGGTGCCGAGCTTTATTATGGCGACGCTGCTGCTGCTGATCTTCTGCCTACAGCTGAAGTGGTTTGGCGTGTGGAGCACGAGCAACCCCAGCTATCTGCTGCCGGTGGTTTCTCTGGCGCTGTACCCGATGGCATACATCACCCGTCTGACCAAGAGCTCCATGCTGGATGTGCTGGGTCAGGATTATATCCGCACCGCCCGCGCCAAGGGCGTGCATGATGTGCTGGTCATCTTCAAGCATGCGCTGCGCAACGCGCTGATCCCGGTCATCACCTATGTAGGCCCCATGACGGCCTACATCCTTACCGGCTCGATGGTTGTTGAAACGGTGTTCACCATCGGCGGCTTGGGAACCAAGTTTGTAAGCTCCATCAACAATCAGGATTACCCCATGATCATGGCGTGTACCATCTTCCTTGCCACGCTGATGGTCATTATGACTCTGCTGAGCGACCTGATCTACAAGCTGGTTGACCCGAAGATCACCTTCGACTGATCCGATCGTAATTATCGCATGATCGATCCGGGAAAAGGGCAAGCCTGAACCGGATCCAAGATGAAAACCAAACAAGCGAAAGGGCCGGCCCTTTCAACGTTTCATTGCTGAAACGTTGAAAAAGCGTGTTCGCAGCAAGGAGGCTGAATGCGCGCCGCCCGCAGATTGCTCCGCGGAGCAGAGGATAAGGAGAATTGCAGCTTATGAGCACTTATAATGCGGACAAGCTTCCGAAAAAGAATATCCTGAGCATGCAGCTCAACCTCGAAAAGTTTGCCCCTGCAAGCGATGAGGAGAAGCTTCAGCATGAAACCATGCGCGAGTCCACCACCTTCTTCAAGGATGGCATGCGCCGCCTCTTCAAAAACCCCCTTGCCGTTATCAGCCTGATCGTGCTGGTTGTGCTGGTGCTGACCATTGTCGTCGTGCCGATGGTCTATCCCTACAGCTATTCCCAGATGATCGAGGTAAACGGCAAGCGCGACAAGACCGCCAAGAACCTCGCCCCCTTTGAGTATTCCAAGAATGAACTCAAGGCGATGGAGGATGGTCAGAAGATATTCCCCCACATCTTCGGTACCGACGAGCTCTGCCGCGATTATTTCATCCGTGTGGTCTATGGCGCGCGCGTGTCGCTGCTGGTTGGTTTGTTTGCCAGCCTGATCGTGCTGGTGATCGGCCTGCTCTATGGCTCCATCTCCGGCTATGTGGGCGGCAAGGTGGATATG
>CAYWLE010000194.1:0-3594 GCA_964458825.1 uncultured Oscillospiraceae bacterium
ATAATTCCCTGTCTAACCTCGAAAAGATCGCCAAGGAGGCTCCCGAGGTCTGCGTTGGCGCAGGCACCATCATCAATGTCCGTCAGGCAGAGGAAGCCATTGATAAGGGCGCGCAGTTTGTTATCATGCCCGGCTTCGGCCGTCAGGTTGTGGAATATTGCCTGAAGAAGAATGTGCCGGTCTTCCCCGGCTGCGTGACCGCCGCCGAGATCACCACCGCGCTGGAATATGGCATCGATGTCGTCAAGTTCTACCCGGTATACCAGCTGGGCGGTCTGTCTGTGCTGGATGAATACAGCGGCACCTTCCCGATGGTGAAGTACATGGTCACCGGCGCCCTGAATGAAACAAACTTCCTGCCCCTCATGCGCAATACCAATATCCTTGCTGCGGGCGGCGACTGGATGTTTACCCAGGGCAACGCTCTGGTGAACCGTGATTTTGATCTGATTGCCAAGAACCTGCGCGCATCCGTAACTGCGGTGCAGGATCTGCGCAACCAGCAGGCGATCAAGGACTGAGGAGGACAAGAAAAATGAAATCCATGAAGGATACGTTCAAGCTCTATAACGGCGTGGAAATGCCCTGTCTGGGTCTGGGCACCTATCAGTCCAAGGATGCAGTGGCCGCCGCCGCCGTCAAGTCCGCTATGGATACCGGCTATCGCCTGATCGATACCGCCGCTGCCTATGGCAATGAGCGCGGCGTGGGTCAGGGCATCCGCATTAGCGGTGTTCCCCGTGAGGAAATCTTCGTAACCAGCAAGCTGCGCAACGCCTGCCATGGCTATAAGGCAACGCTGGAGGCGTTCGATATGACGCTGGAAAAGCTGGGTCTGCGCTATCTGGATCTGTATCTGATCCACTGGCCGAATCCCATCCAGTATCGCTCCACTTGGAAGGAAGCCACCATCGGCACTTGGAAGGCCTTTGAGGAGCTTTATAAGGCCGGTCGCATCCGCGCCATCGGCGTGAGCAACTTCATGCCGCACCATATCGAGATGCTGAAGGAAGCCTGCGAGATCAAGCCCATGGTAAACCAGCTCCGCCTCTGCCCCGGCGTGACGCAGGACGAGGTGGTTGCCTACTGCAAGGCAAACGAGATTCAGGTGGAGGCATACAGCCCCTTCGGCACCGGCGCGATCTTCAAGGTTCCCGAGATGCAGGCGCTGGCGGAGAAGTATGGCAAGTCGGTCGGTCAGGTCTGCCTGCGCTGGTCGCTGCAAATGGGCTGGCTGCCGCTGCCCAAGTCCGCCAATCCTGCGCGCGTGAAGGAAAATACCGAGGTGTTTGATTTCGAACTGGAGCCTGCGGATGTTAAGCTCATCGCCAACCTCAAGGGCGTGTGCGGCGAAGCTCCCGTGCCGGACGAGATCCGCTTCTGATAAACCTTCCCAAGTCGGGCGAAAGGGCAAGATATGAGAATCAAGAATAAAGAGATGCTCGCCTCCCATGGCAACCGTGAGGGCAGGCGTATCGTAGCCGAGCTGCTGGATGCCGGTCTGGACGCCATCGACCCTTACTACAGGGTCAAGGAGCTTGTGCATCTGGAGGACGGCCGCATCACCCTCAATACGCAGGGCTTCGAGATGAAGGACGATCCCCATGCGGGGCCGCTCTCCTTCGATCTGAAGGACTATGATCGGGTATTTGTGATCGGCGCGGCAAAGGGCGTGCAGCGGGCGGCCATCGCCTTTGAGGAGGTGCTGGGCGACGTGCTCACCGGCGGTCATGTGATCGCCAAGCACGGCGACGGCATCCAGTGCAAGAAGATCGGCGTCACTCTGGCTGGCCACCCCACCCCGGATAAGTACTGCGTGGAGGGCTGCAAAAAGATCGAGGCTCTGGCGAAGGATCTGACCAAGCGCGATCTGGTATTTACCATTTCCGGCAGCGGCTGCTCTTCGCTGATGACCTATCCAGCCGGCAACATCACCGTGGAGGAGGTTTCTGCCTTCACCCACATGATGCAGATTGAAAAGGGCGTGCCCACCGGCGACCTGAACCACGTGCGCACCCACATCGACCGCTTCAAGGGCGGCAGGCTCTCCCGCGTATTTAAGAATGCCACGCTGGTTCACCTCACCACCGCTGACCCATCCAAAAAGACCACGCCGGTGCTGCGCAACAATTACTTTGATATGTTCCGGGATAACTTCTTCCCGCCCATCGCCTATGAGAGCAGCTTCGAGCAGGCGATTGCAGTGCTGAAGAAGTGGGATGCTTGGGAGGAAACCCCAGCCTCCATCCGCGAATGGCTGCTGGCTGGCAATGCCGATACGGAGAATGTGAGCCGCGAGGAATACGAGAGCTTCGGCGCGCGCTTCTTCGGGCTGATCTTTAAGGATTCCACCATCTATCCCGCCGTGCGCCGGCGGGCAAGGGAGCTTGGCTATGATTGCCTGATGCTCTCGGAATATATGGAGGCCGAGGCACGCGAGGCTGGTCGGGTGGATGCTTCCATCGCCATGACCGCCCAGCGGCTGGGCGAGCCATTCAAAACGCCTGTGGTCATCATGAGCTCGGGTGAAAATGTAGTCACCGTGGGCAGCGAAACGGGCGTCGGCGGCCGCAATCAGGAATATTGCCTTGCCGCGGCGCAGCGCATTGCAGGTACCGCGGATATCGTCTTTGGCGCCGTGGATACCGATGGCACCGACGGGCCGGGAGGCTTGCAGCTGGAAGGTGCGCCATCCTGCCTTGCAGGCGCGATCGTGGATGGCGAAACCATGGCTGAGGCAAAGCAGGCTGGCATTGATCTGTGGGAAGCTATGAAGACCCACGGAACCTCGGCTCCGCTGTGGCAGCTTGGCTGCGGCGTGGCGGCGGAGCATTGCGTGTCGGCGTTGGATCTGCGCATCATGCTTTTGATGTAAAACGCCTGAGGCAGGGGTCTTCGTATGAGGTTTATTTGAAGAGATGTATTTGAAAAGCTTTAACTAAGTATGTAGATGAGGAGTGTTGAGATGTCTGGAACAGCGATCAAAACCATACATGCAAGACAGGTTTACACCAACAGAGGAAACCCCGGCGTAGAGGCGACCGTGGTTTGCGAAAACGGCGCGACCGGCACAGCCATGTGTACCTCCGGCGTTTCTGTGGGTACCCATGAGGTGCGCTTCAATTTCGACGGCGGCACGAAGTTCAATGGCAAGGGTGTGATGGGCGCTGTCAATAACGTAAATAATATCATCGCTCCCGCCATGAAGGGTGTGGACGCGGCAAACCAGCAGGCTGCCGACCGTGCGCTGCTGGGCATCCGCCCCGAGGCAAAGCTGGAGCTGGGCGGCAACGCCGTGGCTGCCGTTTCCGCAGCTATCCTCAAGGCTGGCGCAAACGCGCTGGGCATTCCGCTCTATCGCCATGTGGGCGGCTCCAACGCCATGTATCTGCCGGTTCCCGGCGTCGCCATGGCGGCGGGTCATCATCGCTATGGCGGCGGTATCACCACCCCCGGCGGCAAACCCACCATGTCCGTGATGTGCTTCGGCTTCGATACCTTCTCCGACGCCTCCTATGCCTGCTGGGATATCCATACCCGCTGGGCAAAGAAGATGGAAGCTAAGTTCGGCGGCATCCCCAATATCCGCGATTT
>CAYWLE010000195.1:0-3540 GCA_964458825.1 uncultured Oscillospiraceae bacterium
TGCTGGGTCGCATGCGCTACCGCACGAGCTATGGGCAGAATGTATTGCGCCACTCCATCGAGGTGAGCCATCTGGCTGGCGTTATGGCTGCCGAGCTGGGCGCGGACGTGCAGCTTGCCAAGAGGGCAGGTCTGCTGCACGACATCGGCAAGGCGATCGACCACGAGGTGGAGGGCACGCACATCACCATCGGCGGCGACCTCGCCAAGAAGTTCCGCGAGAACGATCTGGTGGTCAACGCCATTATGGCGCACCACAACGATGTGGAGCCTGCCAGCGTGGAAGCCGTGCTGGTGCAGGCTGCCGACGCCATCTCTGCGGCGCGCCCCGGCGCACGCCGCGAGTCGCTGGAGAACTACATCAAGAGGCTGGAGAAGCTGGAATCCATCGCCTATTCCTTCGACGGCGTGGAAACCTGCTATGCGATCCAGTCCGGTCGCGAGATTCGCATCATCGTAAAGCCCGACGATGTGAACGACGCCGGCACGCTGATCCTCGCACGGGAGATCGTGAAGAAGATCGAGCGCGAGATGGAGTATCCGGGCCAGATCAAGGTGAACGTCATCCGCGAAACCCGTGCGGTGGAGTTTGCCAAGTAAGACCCCAAAGCCAGACAAGCATTATGGAAAGCCTTTTTCCGCTAAAAAGCGGGAGAAGGCTTTTTTTCTTTTGCTTTTTTATTTGCAGAGGAAGCGGCAAGGGCGGCTCTTTGGGGCGGCTTGGTATGGTTGGCTGCTTTAGAAGCGTGATTTAACATAAAGTTACTGAAAATGCTGGAAGTTTGCCTCTACATATCCAAAGAAAGAGTGTATTATAGAAGATGTATAGCTATAGCAAAACGGTATACCTGTCTGCAATGGGCAGACAGCGGTTGATACAGGATATACTGGAGGATGGAAAGTGACCCAAAGAAGACAGCCCCGCGCCCGCGGCAGGCAGCCGATGAAGAAAAACCCCCTGTGGCACAGCAGGCGTGAGCGAACCAGACCGACCATGGTCATGCTGCTGGCGATTCTGTGCGCAGCGGCGATACTGATTTCCTACCTTGCTCAGAGCAGCGAGGCAATGCAGGTAAGCGCCGAGGCGCAGCCGGGTAGCATACGCATCAGCGAGGTCATGTCGGAAAACGCAGCCACGCTCATCAGCGAGAGCGGCGAGGCGCCCGACTGGATCGAGATCGAGAACACGGGCAGCACGCCGGTGGACGTGGGCAAGTATGCGCTTTTGCTGGCTTCCAATGTGAACAAGATATATGTATTCCCGAGCCTGATGCTGGCGCCCGGCGGCTATGCGGTGGTGACTGCGGATGGCGGCAGCGGCGGCGTGCTGAGCGCACCCTTCCGCCTGCCCGCCTCCGGCGGAGATACGCTGCTGCTGCTCAACGCACAGGGCAGCGCCATTGACTATGCCGAGCTTCCCGAGCTGGCTGCGGACGAGGCTTACTGCCGGGACGACGGCGGCGCATGGCGGATCAGCTCCAAGGGTACGCCCGGCGAGCGGAACATCATCAGCGATGCGGCTGGTCAGGCGAGCGGCGAGGTGAAGCTTCAGGATGGCACGCTGGAGATCACGGAGGTTATGACATCCAATAACCTCTACTTTGCCGACGAGGAGGGCAAGCGCCACGATTATGTGGAGATACACAATACCTCCGGTAGGGATGTGAGCCTGAAGGGCTGGTATCTGTCGGATTCTGCCGAGAAGCTGCGGCGCTGGGAGTTTCCGGATGTGCGGATCGCGGCAAACGGCTATCTGGCAGTGCATTGCTCCGGCAAGGACAGCTTTGTATCCGCCAACCACATCCATACCAATTTTAAGCTCAGCCGCAGCGGCGAGAGCGTATACCTGACCTCGCCCGAGGGAGCCACCGTATCGGCGGTGAACGTGCCTGCGCTGAACCCGGATCAGGCGTATTCCCTCTTTGACGGCGGTTGGACGACCCAGCTCGGTCCCACGCCAGGCGGTGCAAACACGCTGGAAATGACCGGCGAATTCAATAACCATTACTTTGGCGGCGCGAGCGTATACATCAGCGAGGTGATGGCTTCGCCCTCGAAGCAGAGCTTTGACTGGGTGGAGATCTACAATAGCGGCGCGCAGGCTGTGGACATGAGCGGCTTTGGCTTGTCGGACGATTCCAGCAAGCCTCGGCGCTGGCAGTTTCCCTCCGGCACGGTGATTCAGCCGGGTCAGTATATGGGCGTGTACCTCTCCGGCATGGGTATGGAGCAGATAGACGGCTATCTGAACGCTGATTTTGCCCTGTCCTTGGAGGGCGGCTACACGGTGACGCTGTGTACGGCGGACGGAACGATATTTGACGCGATCTACCTGCCGATGCAGTACGGCGGCGTCGCCTATGGCAGGGTCGGTGGCGAGAAGGGCTGCTTCTACCTTGCCGAGGGCACGCCCGGCGCAGTCAATGGCGCGGCGCACTACCGCGGCAGGGCTCAGGCGGCGAGCTACAGCGTGGCTGGCGGGCTATTTACCACCGGCGAGAGCGTTGAGGTGAGCCTGAGCGCCCCGGAGGGCAGCCGAATCTATTACACGCTGGATTGCACCGATCCCACGGAGGCGTCGAACCTCTACACCGCGCCGATACGCATATCCTCTACCACGATCCTGCGCACCTGCGTCTATCGGGACGGCTATATGCCATCCTATATGGATACCCAGAGCTACCTATATGATGTGGAGAACGAGGGCAGCGCGCGGGTGGTTTCGCTGGTTTCCGATCCGGACAACCTGCACAGCTACGAGCGGGGCATAATGGAAATGGGCCCCAATGCCACGAGCGAATTTCCCTATGGCTCGATGAACAAGGGCGCCAATTTCTGGATGGACTGGGAGCGGGAGGGCCATGTGGAGCTTTACATGGGCGACGGCAGCCAAGCCATATCGCAGGAATGCGGCGTGAAGCTGCACGGGCAATACTCCCGAGCGGCGGATGTGAAGGCATTTAAGCTGATCGCCCGCAGCCAGTATGGCAAGAACCGCTTCGAATATCCGATATTTACCAAGCGGGACTATCAGGTGTATCAGTCCTTCGTGCTGCGTGCCTCGGGGCAGGATTACAACTACACCTTCATGCGCGATTCCCTGCTGACCTCGCTGGCGGCGGATACATCGGTGATGTATCAGGAGGCGGAGCTTTGCGTGACCTACCTAAATGGCGAGTATTACTCCCTGATGTACCTGCGGGAACGCATCAATACCCATTCCATCTGCCAGTATGAGGGCTGGGTGGGCATGGAGGACGACATAGACCTTATCAAGGCAAACAACACAGAGATGCAGGGCTCCAACAAGAGCTTTGCGGAGATGCTGAGCTGGATCAAGAGCCACGATACCAATACCGACGAGGCTTACGAATATATTTCCTCCGTCATTGATATCCAGAACTACAAGGAATATATGGCGATCGAGATATTCGTGGGCAATGGAGATACGCTGAACGTGAAGCGCTACCGCAACGCCAAGGCGGATGGAAAGTGGCGCTGGGTGCTGTTTGATTTGGACTGGGCATTCTATGTGGATACC
>CAYWLE010000196.1:0-3520 GCA_964458825.1 uncultured Oscillospiraceae bacterium
CGGTCAGCGCCGCGCTGGGCTCGTCAAAGATGATAACCTTCGCCTTGTGGGAGATTGCCTTAGCAATTTCGCACATCTGCTGCTTGCCAACGGTCAGGTCGCCCATTCTGGCGGCGGGGTCGATATCGATGTGCAGCTGGTCGAAGAGCTTGCGCGCCTCCTCGTTCATCTTTGCATCGTTGATGAGCTTGCCGCGCATGAACTCACGGCCAATAAAGATGTTTTGTGCAACGGTAAGGTGGTTCATCATGTTCAGTTCCTGATGAACGATAACGATGCCCGCGTCCTGCGCTTCCTTCGGGTTGTGAAATTCTACTTCCTTGCCTTCGTAGATGATGCTGCCAGCGTCCTTGGTATAGATGCCAGTGAGCACCTTCATCAGCGTGGACTTGCCGGCGCCGTTTTCACCCATCAGCGCGTGAACCTCGCCCCGGCATACTTCCAGATCAACATGATCCAGCGCCTTTACGCCCGGAAATGTTTTGTCGATGCCCTTCATCGACAAGATTACGTCAGGCATGTTTCTTCCTCCGTTCTGCCGCGAATTCAGCAGAGGATATTATCCATCCTCTGTATCTCTAATATATATTTTACAATAATCCATTCATTTTGTAAACAACAAATATTGTCCATTTCTGCATCTTTCTTGTCAACAAGTATGATTTTTGACTTTTTTCCATTATTTTGTGAGAAAATAGAAAAACGGCAGCGAAGCTAAGCCGCAGCCGTTTCCCTTACTTATTTAATATTCATTTTGCTGTACTCATGCCTTGATCTTCAGCGCACGCATGGCGTTGAGGATCGCCAGCACGGAAACGCCCACATCCGCAAAGACAGCCGCCCACATGTTGGCTCGTCCCAGCGCGCTCAGAACCAGAACCACAGCCTTCACGCCGAGGGCAAATATGATGTTCTGCCGCACGATAGCGATGGTCTTCTTGGATATGCGAATCGCGGCGGCGATCTTTACCGGGTTATCATCCATCAGAACCACATCGGCAGCCTCGATGGCTGCATCGGAGCCGAGGGAGCCCATGGCAATGCCCACGTCCGCACGGGAGAGCACCGGCGCGTCGTTCACGCCGTCGCCCACGAAGGCAAGGCTCTCGCCCTTATCCATGTCTGCAAGCAGCTTCTCCACATGGGCAACCTTCTCATCGGGCATCAGCTCGCTGTATACCGCATCCAAGCCAAGCTCCCGTCCAACCGCCTGCGCCACCGCCGTCTGGTCACCGGTGAGCATCACAGCCGAGCACACGCCGCAATCCTTCAGCAGAGATATGGCTTCCTTCGCCTGCGGCTTGGTTTCATCCGCGATCACGATGTGACCGAGGTACCTGCCGTCCACAGCCACATGCACGATGGTTCCCACATGGGTGGAGCAATCGTGCCAGTCTGCGCCGATATACTGCATCAGCCGTCCATTGCCCACTGCGATATTTCTGCCATCCACGCTGGCGATCACGCCCTTGCCCGCAAGCTCCTCAACATCTGCCACGCGGTTCTGGTCAAGCTCCAAGCCGTAGGCACGCCGCAGGGAGGCTGAAATAGGATGGTTGGAATAGCATTCCGCATGGGCAGCCAGCTCCAGCATATCCCGCTCGCCATGCACCGCCACGACCTCGAAGCTGCCGCGGGTGAGCGTGCCGGTCTTGTCGAATACCACGCAGTTCACCCCGGCAAGGGTTTCCATATAGTTGCCACCCTTGATGAGTATGCCGTTTGCCGAGGCGCCGCCGATGCCGCCAAAGAAGCTCAGCGGCACGGAGATCACCAGCGCACAGGGGCAGGATACCACAAGGAAGATCAGCGCGCGGGAGATCCACTGGCTCCAGTTGCCGTCAAACAGCGATGGAACCACCGCCAGCAACACAGCCGCCGCGCATACCGCCGGGGTGTACCAGCGGGCAAATTTGGTGATAAAGCTCTCCGACTTTGCCTTGCGGGAGGATGCGTTTTCCACCAGATCCAGTATCTTTGCCACGGTGGACTCGCCGTAGAGCTTACTCACCTGCACGCGCAGCACGCCGCTCAGGTTGATGCAGCCACTCACCACATCGCAGCCGACGCTAACCTCCCTCGGTACGGATTCGCCGGTAAGCGCCGCAGTATCCAGCGTGGAGGAGCCATCAAGCACGAAGCCATCCAGCGGCACCCGCTCGCCCGGCTCTACCACGATGACCTCGCCAAGCTGAACCTCCTCGGGATCCACCGTTTCCAGCCCGCTCTCCCGCTGCACATGCGCACAGTCCGGGCGGATATCCATCAGCGCCGCGATGGATCGCCTCGACTTCCCCACCGCGCAGCTTTCAAACAGCTCGCCAACCTGATAAAACAGCATGACGGCCACGGCCTCCAGATACTCGCCGGAGCACATTGCTCCCACGGAAGCCACGCACATCAGGAAGTTTTCATCGAATATCTCCCCGTGGGAGATGTTCTTCAGCGCCTTCCAGATGACCTTCCAGCCAACCACGCCATAGGGCAGCAGAAACAGGATGAGCCGTAACACTCCTTCAGCGGGGATCAGCAGCGCCAGCACATACAGCGCCACGCCCAGCAGGATGCCGGTAAGCTGCTTTTTCTGCCTGCGGTTCATCTCCTGTATGAAGCGCGGCATTTTCTCTGCCAGTTTATCGGTCAGGCTGTGGAAAAGCTTCATTTTAGTATAACCTCGCAATCATCGTCGATCCGCTTGCATGCCTTTGCCGCCAGCTTGGCGATCTCGTCAAAGCGTGCATCATCCGCCTCGAGGGTCAGCTTCTGCGCCAGAAAGCTGATATTCACGCTGGTCACGCCGTCGATCTTGCGAATCTCATTCTCCATCTTTGCCGCGCAGTTTGCACAATCCAGATCCTGCATTTTGAATACCTTTTTCATATTATATCTTCCTCCTGTGTCGCTTTGTATCCGCAGGGCAGAGCGCCCCTTGTTCATTCCTCAATATGCTCCATGCCTTGGTTGATGATGGCGCGCACGTGATCGTCCGCCAGCGCGTAGAACACCGTCTTCCCCTCCCGCCGGTTCTTGATAAGCTTTGCTTGCTTCAGTAGCCTGAGCTGATGGGATATGGCGGACTGGGTCATGTTCAACACCTCTGCGATATCGCACACGCACATCTCTGCCTCAAAAAGCACATAGAGAATGCGTATGCGGGTGGAATCGCCGAAGATCTTAAATAGCTCCGCCAGATCATACAGCTTCTCCTCATCCGGCATATCTGGCTGCACCTGATGGATGATCTCGTCGTGGGTGCAATGCTCGTCGCAGCGCTCCACGCCGTTTTTGTCCAGCATGCCCTCGCCTCCTCTCTTGGTTATTCCAACAATTGAACACTTGTTCATGTGTTTATTGTACTACGATCGACACTGCCTGTCAAGCCCCTATTTGCATCTTCCGGAAAATATTCACAAAAAAATCCGGCCGATCGATGGATCAGCCGGGTAAGAATTGCCTGCCTATTACTTGAGCATGACCTGACCGCCGGTTACGGGGATCGCCTGACCGGTTTCATAATCCT
>CAYWLE010000197.1:0-3503 GCA_964458825.1 uncultured Oscillospiraceae bacterium
TGAAGCCCACCTGGAGAAGAGAATTGCCACTGCTAAAAGCAGGTAAGACCCCTCAGAGACGATGAGGTAGATAGGTCATCGCTGGGAGTGCGGTAACGTATGAAGGTTGATGATACTAATAGGTCGAGGGCTTGATCTAAGAAAAAAGACAAGAGAATGTTTTCCTGAAAGGTCAAACTTTCCTGTGCGGTTTTCAAGGTGTAGAATAGTCGTGAAGCTGAGTAGAGCTGAGAGTTGAGCTGAAGGGCAAGGCTTGATGCAGACACGAAGCAAAGCACGAACGAAGCTTAAAGCTGAGTACGAAGCAAGGCACGAAGCAGAGCGGCTGACTACAACTGAACATTTTCCGGTGACAATAGCCTGAGGGTCCCACCTGTTCCCATACCGAACACAGAAGTTAAGCCTCAGCACGCTGATGGTACTTGGCTGGCAACGGCCCGGGAGAGTAGGTCGTCGCCGGATTCAATTCTTTTTGGACATGTCTTTCGATATGTCCTTTTTCTTTTGGTTGAAATCACGGAATTAGTTGTGGTATAATACCTTTATGTGCAATACAGTAATACGAATTTGTATCGAAATAATACTAATAGTAGCAGTTCCCCTGCTTTTGCGGCGCTTCGTATGCGCATTTGCGCTGGTGAAGGGTAGGAGCATGATGGATAGCCTGCTTGATCGGGAGGTTCTGCTGGTTCTGCGCTATGGCTTATTTGGCGAACCAAGGCGTTTCGATGTGGTTATCTGCCGTTATCCAGGTCGCAAGGGTCTATTTGTTAAGCGGATCATAGCGCTGCCGGGTGAAACGATCTCAATGCATGACGACGAAGTTTACATCAACGGCGAGCCAATCGACGAGCCATTTCAGCGGCGAAGATGCCTGCGTACCTTCGATGAGATCAAGCTTGACGTTGACGAGTATTTCGTGATGGGCGACAACCGGCCGGTTTCGCAGGACAGCCGAAGGGTAGGAGCGCTCAAGCGCGGCCAACTGCTGGCGAGGGCTGTATGCGTGCTTTGGCCAATTGGCGGGTGGCGTTGGATCGACCGCAGTTCAGGTAAAATTCGATAAAATCTGTGACTGGGTGGTTGACAAGGCAGGGGTTTACTGGTATAATATTTGTGTTTTCCGGTGACAATAGCCTGAGGGTCCCACCTGTTCCCATACCGAACACAGAAGTTAAGCCTCAGCACGCTGATGGTACTTGGCTGGCAACGGCCCGGGAGAGTAGGTCGTCGCCGGATTCAATTTCTTTTTGGACGCTTTCGGGCGTCTTTTCTCATGAAAAAGGAAGCGCTTCAACCGAAAAGCACGGTTGGAGCGCTTGCCTTATAGAGCCAAAGGGAGCTTACTTGTCCTCCTCAAATTCGAAGAAGAACTGCTCCTTCGCGCATTTGAACTGGCGGCAGGAAATGAGGTCGGTCACGCCTTCTAGCAGCAGCGCAGCGCCAATGACGCGCATCAGCAGCAGAGCGGTGGAGAAGGGGTTGAGCAGGATCAGCACGCCAAGAACAATGGAAACCAGCGCGCAGATCAGCTCAAGATACCAGTGCATGCTGTTCATGCGCTTAAAGGATAGCGCTCCCTGCACCTTCGCCAGACCACCGATCAGCACAACCAAACCAAACACGAAGGGCAGAATGGATATCAGCAGCGACTTCAGTACGATGATGAGTATGCCGCCGGCGATCCACGTAAGCCCGATAGCGAGGTCATTGCTGATGATCGCCTGCCGGGTATCAAGCATAAAATAGCGCACGATGAGGATCAGACCCACGACGATGCAGAATATGCCGATGCCATTGAGCAGCACATTGACCGCCATGTTCGGCCAGATCAGCAGCAGCAGACCGAGCAGTATGGCTGCGGCGCCGAGAATGAGCTCCGTCCAGCTCAGCCGCAGCGGCTTGCCAAATAGGCTTGGTTGCTTTTTCATATGAATTACACCTCCATTTGCAGATGCTTCATTATAGCACCGAATTTGCCGGATTTCAATTGCAAATAGGGAAATTGCCGCACTGCGACAGGCTTAGCTTGAGATAGGCACAGGGTCGACATGCGTTAAAATCCTATGAAACGTGTCGGAATTGATTGACAAGCCCAAAAGCTGGTGATAAAATAGCAGACGGATAAACCGAGTGAATTGCTCGGAATTGCGCCGTGAGGTTTCCTCGTTACTTTTTCGAGGGGCTTTGAAAGGCAAGCAGGATATGAGAAAGGGAGGCACAGCCATGAAGCTATCCACGCGGGGACGCTACGGCATCCATGCGATGTATGATTTGGCAGAGCACTGGGGCGATGGCCCGCAGTCGATCAAGCTGATCGCGGAGCGGCAGGGCATCCCGGAGGCTTATCTGGAGCAGCTGATCGCGGTGCTGCGACGGGAGAAGCTGGTGATCAGCAATCGCGGCGCACAGGGCGGCTATCGCCTGGCACGGGAACCGCAGCAGACCACCGTGGGCGACGTACTGCGCGCGCTGGAGGGCGGTCTGAACCTTGTGGACTGCCTGCTGGAGGAGGACAGCTGCGGCAAGAGCTGCGCCTGTCCATCGAGGATCGTCTGGATGAAGATACGCGACGGTCTCAACAGCATTGTGGATAACATTACGCTTCAGGATATGATCGACGAATATACCAGTCTGAAGGCACAGGGGGAACAGCTATGAAAAAGATCTATATGGATAATGGCGCCACCACCCGCGTGACGGAGCCTGTATTTGAGGCGATGCAGCCTTATTTCTGCAATATTTACGGCAATCCATCCTCCATGCATGATTATGGCTATGAGGCCAAGCATGCGGTGGAGGATGCCCGCGTGCAGGTGGCAAAGGCGATCAACGCCGATGCGGGCGAAATATACTTCACCGGCTGCGGCACCGAGTCCGATAACTGGGCCGTGCGCGGCGCAGCCTACCAGAACATCAAAAAGGGCAAGCACATCATCACCACCGCCATCGAGCACCACGCCATACTGCACACCTGCCAGCAGTTGGAAAAGGAAGGCTTCGAAGTGACCTACCTGCCGGTGGACGAATTTGGCTTCGTTACCGCCGACCAGCTCGCCGCAGCCATCCGCCCGGATACCACGCTGGTTTCCATCATGGCTGCCAATAACGAGATCGGCACCATAGAGCCCATCGCCGAGCTTGCCAAGGTTTGCCATGATAGGGGCGTGCTCTTCCATACCGATGCCGTGCAGGCCATCGGCCACGTGAAGATCGACGTCAAGGCGATGCACATCGATATGCTCAGCATGTCCGGCCATAAGTTCCACGCACCCAAGGGCGTCGGCGTGCTCTATATCCGCAAGGGCGTGCGCCTACAGCAGTTCATCAACGGCGGCGCACAGGAGAGAAATAAGCGCGCAGGCACGGAAAACCTCGCCTCTATCGTGGGCATCGGCAAGGCGATCGAGCTTGCCACGGCAGATATCGATGGTCGCAACGCCAAAATAAGCGCCATGCGCGACCACATGATCGACCGCATCCTCGCGGAGATCCCCTATACC
>CAYWLE010000198.1:0-3483 GCA_964458825.1 uncultured Oscillospiraceae bacterium
ATTGGCTCTCAAATCTCTTTTCTTTTTCCTCATTTTCCAAGATCTATTGTAGCTCAACACGTCAACCATGACAAATATTTCGTTTATCCTTGCCTTTTCTCCCAAATACGGCTATAATAACTATTATCTTACGAAACTGAAGGGATGATCTGCACTTGTCCGCACGAAACTCCGCAAAGGCCGTCATCATCAATAATGGCAAGCTGCTGGTAAACCGCTGCGAATCCCGCTTCGGCGAATACTACACCCTCCCCGGCGGCGGCCAGAAGAGCGGTGAAATGCTCACCGAGACGGTGCGGCGCGAACTACTGGAGGAAACGGGCTATTCCGTCACACCCATCCGCCTCTCCGGCATATACGAGCGCATCTCCGAGGGCCGCGACGAGGGTCTTTGCCATAAGATATACTTCATCTTCCTCTGCCGCCTCAATAGCGGCGAGCGAAGCACCCCCTCCGAGATCGACCGCTTCCAGATTGATTCCGTCTGGATCCCCCTGCGGGAGGTCGCCGCGCGCAACCTCTTCCCCCGCGCCATCCGCGATAATATCCGCAGCCTCACCGGCTATGGCGAAACCATCTATATCGGCTCCGAGAAGGAAAGATAAGCCCGCTCTGCTATTCCTCCTTGGATCAAAAAGGGCAGCGCAAATCCCCGTGCATCCAGCATGCCAAGGGATCTGCGCCGCCTTATTTTGCTTTCTTACCCTTTCTTTTCACGGCAGACCAGCCGCTTTCGATTTCTGCTGTGCGGCCCTCACAATAGCTCCCCATATCCCGTGATATGGTGGTCTGCCAGCCGCTTGATCTCCTCCCAGTCCTCCTCATAGGCTCTGTCCAGTATGGCAACCACCGGGCAGCCAGCCTCCTTGGCAGATCTGATCGAATACAGCGCGTCCTCAAACACGCACATCTCCCCCGCTTCCACGCCCAGCTTCTGCGCCATCAGCGGAAAATAGGCGGCCTCATGCTTGCTCACGCCAAATTCATAGCCGTCGGTAATGAACTGAAAATACCTTGCCAAGCCCAGCCGCTCCAAGCCGTCCCGGGCATATTCCCTCGGCGCACCGGTCGCCACGCACATGGGTATGCCGGCGTCATAGAGCTGCTGCAAGTATTCCTCCACGCGGGGCTTTCTCGTGGCGTCGCAGAGGTAATGCCGGTGCATGAAGCCCTCCAGCCGCTCCACGATCTCCCGATAGCTCATCTCCACGCCGTTTGCAGCCAGTATCTCCGCGCTGATCTTCCTTCCCGAGGTGGAAAATATCCTCCCCATCTGCTCCGGCGTGGGTATGATATCCAAGCTCAGCAAAAGCTCCAGCGTGGTCAGCCGCCAATAACGCATGGTTTGCAGCAGCGTGCCGTCCATGTCAAATAGCGCCGCCTTGAATTTGGGTAGCATAATCTGGCTCCTCCCTATCCTTACTCATTCGTTGCCCGCCGTCAGCAGCATGTCCCGAGCCGCCCACAGTATCTCCTCCGAGCCGCCGCCTTGGGCAAAGTCCGGTCTGCCGCCGCCCTTGCCGCCGCATGCCCTCGCCGCCTCGCTCATGATTTTTCCCATGCCGTAGCTCAGGTCGGCGCTGCGGGCAAATACAAGGCTGTGCTTCTCTCCGTCCTTCGCCGCCAGCAGCGCGGCCACGCCGCCCCTGCCGATCAGCTCCGAAGCCAGCTCCCGCAGCGCCTGCGCGTCCGCCTCCACAGTTTTGCAAACCAGCCTTCCACCGCCGGGCAGCGTCTCCGCCCCGTCCAGCATGGCTGGTATCGCCTGAAAAAGCATCTCCCGTCGCAGCCTGCCGAGGGCGTGCTCCGCCTCCCGCAGCCGCTCCAGCTTGCCTGCGATGTTCTCCGCCAGCGCCGACAGGTTGGTTGCCAGCAGCTTGGAAGCCGCCCACGCAGCCCTGTAGCTCCGCCGGTAATCCATATAGGCGCGCCTGCCGCATACGAAGCTCACCCGAAGCTTGCCCCGTGCAGGCGCGGTATCCACGATCTTCACCAAGCCGATCTGACCCGTGCTGGATGGATGGGTGCCGCCGCAGGCAACCATTTCAAAATCGCCCATCGCCACGATGCGCACATGCTCCTTCACCGTGGGCTGCTTGCGCAGCGGCAGTGCGGCAAGCTCCGCCGCATCAGGAAACCAGCACCTGACCGGCCAGTCCCGCTGTATGCGCTCGTTCACCACATCCTCTATCCGCTCCACCAGTTCCTCGGAGATGTGGGTTGCTCCGTCGGCAAATTCCACATCGATCGTGGAAACCTCGGCGCCCAAGTGCAGACCGATGGTCATGCCGCCGGTCAGTTCGTATATCGCGCCAGCGATCATGTGCTCGCCGCCATGCTGCTGCATGTGGTCGAAGCGGCGCTCCCAATCGATGCTGCCATGCACAGCATCGCCTATGGCTAGCCTGCCGTCGATCTCATGCCAAACCTCGCCGTCGCCGTCCACATATACGTCCGTCACAGCGCATCCGGCAATGCTTCCCCTGTCGAAGGGCTGCCCGCCGCTGGTTGGATAAAAGGCAGACCTGTCCAGCGCCACGCACACCCGCCCGTTCCGTTCACAAACCTTCGTCACCTGCGCGTCAAACTCCGTCAGGTAAGCATCATCGTAATAAAGCCTTTCGGTCATATCAATCACACTCCATAAGGCTATCATAGCCCAAAAACGCCAAAAAGGCAAGCCATTGCATACATTTCCACCCATGCCCTGCCAATGACTAGCCAATCGCAGACCAATCTCAGACCAATGCCATTCGCTGTATTATTCTGTATAATGGATGTATGCTTATACAAGTAACCAAGCAGCCTGCCCAACCAAGCCTTCCTTTAAGTTTCGCCGATTTTCTTGACTTTCCAAGCAAGCAGACGTATAATAGCTACATATTCACGTGCGCTGACGGGGAGAGTAGCCGCCGCAGCCGTGCTTCAGAGAAGAGCGCCATCAGGCTGCAAGCGCTCGCACGGCCCGGCACGCGAAGGACGACCCCTGAGCACCCGCGCTGCGGCGTCGCCTGCGTTACCGGCTTTGAGTGGGATACGTTTGTATCCAAGCAGGGTGGCACCGCGAAACCTTCGCCCCTACAGGTTGGGACGGAGGCGTTTTTTATTTTCGCACAGCTTATACAGATTATCAAGCAACAGGAGGATTATTGCTATGTTGACGCAGGCACCCAAGGGCACGCTGGACATGCTGCCGCAGGACGCTTACCGCTGGCAGCGCATCGACGAAAACATGCGCCGCATCTGTGCGGAGGCAGGCTATCGGGAGATCCGCACGCCCATTTTTGAGCATACCGAGCTGTTCCAGCGCGGCGTAGGCGATACCACCGATGTGGTTCAGAAGGAAATGTACACCTTCGAGGATAAGGGTCATCGCTCCATCACCTTAAAGCCCGAGGGCACCGCCGGAGCCGTGCGCGCCTTCATCGAGGCGCACCTCAACGATACCCTGCCCTGCAAGCTCTTCTACGCAGCCTGCCCCTG
>CAYWLE010000199.1:0-3474 GCA_964458825.1 uncultured Oscillospiraceae bacterium
GGCTGGATCACCATCACTGCTGAGAACGTAGATTCCTTCGGCTTCTAATTTCAGATACCGATTTGCGGGGAGCCACTTAGGCTCCCCGCTCCATTATTTCCGGCGGTTTGCGCCGCCGTAAGGAGGATTCAGGCAATGTCCGATTACCTGCTCAAAGCCGTGGACATAAGCAAATCGTTCGGCGCCGTCAACGCGCTGCAAGATGTTTCGCTGGAGATCAAGCCCGGTGAAATCCACTGCCTCGCGGGCGAGAATGGCTGCGGCAAATCGACGATCATCAAGGTCATCTGCGGCGTGCATAAGCCGGATGGCGGCTATATCGAGTTTGACGGAAAGAAATATACCCAAATTACCCCTCTGGAAGCCATAAATATGGGCATTCAGGTTATCTATCAGGATTTTTCCATCTTCCCGAACCTCACTGTGATGGAAAACCTTGCATTCAATACCGAGCTGGCGGCGGGTCATAAGCTGGTAAACAAGCGCCGCATGCGCCAGATTGCCAAGGAAGCGCTCTCCAAGATCGACTTTAATATGGAGTTGGATCGCCTCGTTGGCAGCCTGACCGTGGCAGAGAAGCAGATGGTAGCCATCTGCCGTGCGCTGATGTTCAATGCCAAGCTCATCATCATGGATGAACCCACCACCGCGCTGACCAAGAAGGAAGTAAAGGCGCTGTTTAAGATTATCCTACAGCTTCAGGCGCAGGGCATCGCCATCCTCTTTGTCAGCCATAAGCTTGATGAAGTATTCGAAATCTCGGAGCGCTTCTCCATCATGCGCAGCGGCAAAATGGTTGCCACCGGCAACACCGCCGATCTGGACGATAAGAAGTTCTCCTATTATATGACGGGTCGTGAATTTGAAAGCGAGCCCTTCAAGCCCAGCTATAAGAGCGAGAAGAGCGTGTTTGCGGTTAAAAACCTTGCTCTGGACGGCAGCTTTGAGGACGTGTCCTTCAGCCTGCGCCGCGGCGAGATACTGGGCATCACTGGTCTGCTCGACTCCGGCCGTACCGAGCTTGCGCTCACGATGTTCGGTCTGCGCAAGGCAAGCAGCGGTCAGATGTTTAAGGATGGCAATGCCATCTCCATTGCCTCTCCCCGCGACGCCATCGCCAATGGCATCGGCTTTGTGCCGGAGGATCGCCTGAGCGAGGGTCTGTTCCTCAGCCAGTCCATCGCCGATAACATCATCATCTCCGAGATCGATAATCTTACCAGCAAGCTCGGCGTGCTCAAGCGCGGGCAGTGCCAAGAGGAGATTGATAAGTGGGTCAAGGAGCTTGCCATCAAGACGCCCGATCCCCAGAATCCCTGCACTACCCTCTCCGGCGGCAACCAGCAGAGGATCGTGCTGGCAAAGTGGCTGGCATGCAAGCCGGATGTGCTGGTGCTCAATGGTCCCACGGTGGGCGTCGATATCGGCTCCAAGCATGATATCCATGCCATCCTCCAGAGGCTTGCCAATCAGGGCATGGCGATCATCATCATTTCTGATGACCTGCCGGAGGTGCTTACAAATTGCTCCAGCCTGCTGGTTATGAAAAAGGGCAGGATCGTTGCCCAGCTCAACCCCGCCGAGACCGACGAATCCGTTGTGCTCTCGCACATGATGTAAGGAGGGCCGGCACATGAATATGAAGAAAATGCTTCGCAAGCTGACCAGCAGAAGCGAGTTTTATATCGCTCTGGTTTTCCTTGCGCTGTGTCTGCTGATCGAATTCCGTTCCCATCAGTTCTTTACGCCGAATAATATCGTGGATATCCTCAGCGCGCTGGTCGTGCCGGGCATATTCGCCATCGGCGAGTTTATGGTTATCGTGTCCGGCGGCTTTGATGTGTCCTTCCCGGCGCTTGCATCGCTGACCGGCTATGCCACCACGAAGATGCTGCTGGATATGGGCTGGGAAGGCGGCGTTTGGCTGCCCATCCTCATCACTATCGGCATCGGCGCGCTGCTCGGCGCATTCAACGGCGTGTTCATTGGCTATTTTGAGCTGCCCGCCATGATCGTTACCCTTGGCTCCTCCAGCGTGTTCAAGGGGCTGATGCAGGGCGCGCTCAATTCCAAGCAGCTTGCCGTGATTCCCAACGGCATGCGTTCCTTCGGCACCTCTGCCCTCTTCATCGCAGAAAATAAGGCTTCGGGGCTGACCTCGCGCATGCCAACCACCTTCCTAATGCTGGTGGCGGTGCTGATCGTCACATGGTTTCTGCTGAATAAAACCATGTTCGGCCGCGGCATCTATGCCATCGGCGGCAACCCCACCTCCGCCCATCGCGCAGGCTTCAATGTGCCGCGCACCCGCTTCCTGATGCTGATTTATGTCGGCGTGATCTCCGCGCTGGCGGGCATGTGCCGCATCTGCATGATGCAGCAGATGCACCCCACCAACATGCTCGGCATGGAGATGAATATCATCGCTGGCGTGGTTCTCGGCGGCACGGCGATCGTTGGCGGCAGCGGCACCCTCTTTGGCTGCATGCTGGGCACGGCGCTGATCGTCATGGTTGAAAATTCCATGATCCTCATCGGCATTCCCACTGTGTGGAAGGATGTGTTCGTTGGCGTGCTGATCGTGGCGGGCACCGGTCTTTCCGCAATGCAGGTTGGCCGTGCGAAGAAGGCTGGCCTTCGCAACCTGAAAAAGGAGGCGGCAAAATGAATAAGCTGATGAATCTCTATCGCAAGGATCGCCATATTTCCCGTCTGGTTATCATGATCGTGGTTTGGATGGCGTTCATGGCGATCACCCGCTTTGATAAGTTCTATACCGTCATTAATTTCACCACCATGGCCGGTCAGTTTCCTGAGTTCGGCATCATGGCGCTGGGCGGCATGCTCTGCATGATTACCGGCGGCATCGATCTTTCTTCCGTGGGCATTGCCAATATCTCCTCCATACTGATGGGCATGTTCATGAAGGCACAGATGCAGGAGGATGGCGCCATTACCGCGCTCACCATCGTGGCTGCATTCCTGATCGCCATTGCCATCGGCACCTTCGCAGGCTGCTGCAATGGTCTGCTGATCTCCAAGATCAAGATCCCGCCCATCCTTGCAACTCTGGGCATGAACCAGCTGATTACCGGCATTTCCATGGTTGTCACCGGCGGTAACGCCGTGAGCGACTTGCCCATGACCTTTGCCGAGACCATCAACCAGAAGCTCATCAAGGTCATCCCCGGCAAGCGCGGCATTATGCAGGGCGTGCTGCCGGTGCAGCTGATCTTCTTCGTGGTGATCGCCGTCATCGTGTGGTTCCTCCTCGCCCGTACCTCCTACGGCAAGAAGATATACATGATAGGCACCAACGAAAATGTGGCTCGCTTCTCCGGCGTGAAGGTTGACCAGATGCTCATCAAGACCTACGCTCTCTCCGGCATCTGCGCAGCCATCGGCGGCATGATCATGCTGGCAAACTATAATTCCGCCCGTGCCGACTATGGCAGCGTATATACCCTCCAGTGC
>CAYWLE010000200.1:0-3458 GCA_964458825.1 uncultured Oscillospiraceae bacterium
GCGGCGCGGCTGTGGACGAGTGGAGCGGCGACTATGGCTGCGGCGTGAAGTATTTCTCTCAGGACGGCGTTATCAAGCTAGCTCCCGCCGCAGGCATCGATCTGGATGAAAGCCTCACCCCCGCCGAGAAGCTCACCGCCGTGCAGAAGCTCATGGAGGCGGGCGACCCCCGCGCCGCGAGGATCTACGAAACCATCGGCGTCTACTTTGGCTATACCCTCGCCTACTATGCCCGCTTCTATGATATTCGCCACACCCTCATCATGGGGCGCGTCACCAGCGGCAAGGGCGGCGAGATCCTGCTTGCCCGCGCACGGGAGGTGCTCAGCGGCGAGTTCCCCGAGCTAGCCAGCAGGATGCAGCTGAATATTCCCTCTGAATCCAGCCGCCGCGTGGGTCAGTCCATCGCCGCAGCCTCCCTGCCGGAGGATCGCTGCTGAGAAAGGCTGACAGGCATATTCCAAAAGCAAAGGCTCCCAACCATTTGATTGGTTGGGAGCCTTTGCTTTTATTGGCTTTATCAGCGCTCCGACGGCTTATTTTGCATTCCTTTCGTCCCGGCTCTTGAAAAACTGTGCAAGCACGGGAACCAGCACGAAGGCAACCAGACCGCTGGTGAAGCCGCCGTTATAGAGATTGAAGCCGCCGTGGGTGGCAGGCACGCTGGTGACGAGGCAATAGTGCAGTATGCCCGCGATTATGCCGGCAACGGGACCATACTGGCCGGAGACCGGAGCAAGACCGCTGGCAAAGCACGCGCCGACCACGATCGCCTGAGCATTGATGGCGTTTGCGCCGAAGAGGGAGCCAACGAAGTAACCAAGCAGTATCGGCAGCACGTTCAGCGGCGTGGAGCCTGCCGCACAGAAGGCGAGCATGCACCAGATCACGCCGAAGGTGGGGCCGGTGAAGGTCGCGCCAATGATATTATAGTAAGCCACGATGAACAGACCATACACGCCGAAGTTGATCGCCGTCGCGCCGATGCCGTGCTTGGCTGCAAAATCAGCCTTATAGCCGCTATCCAGCAGCAGCTTGCCATAGCCCTTGAAGCCGCCGTTGAGCAGCAGGCCGAAGATCAGGCACAGCCCGAAGCAGGCGATGGCGAACACATTGCAGAACAGCGCGTTCCCCTCGCCGAGGGTGGCTGCGATGGCGGGCGCTTCCACGCCGATTGCCTTATACATGATGGCGAAGATCAGCATGCCGAGGAAGCCTGCGGCAGGACCGGCATTGTAGAGGTCGAAGCCCTTATGAAACAGCGCCGACTGTGCGCACAGGGCAGGCATAGCCACGCCGACGACCACGCCGATGAGGATCGCCAGAGCCACACCCAGCAGAGTTATGCCATGGGTATCGGCATTGGGATAGCGCCACAGAACCTCGCTTGCCAGCGGAGCCAACGCCGTGGAGAACATGGCGAAGTTGATATTCTTTGCAAAGCTCTGCTTTTTCAGCAAGGAATACACCAGAGTGCCCAAAATAAAGGGCAGAATATTCAGCAGGTTGATGCCAAAGAAGCTGAATCCAACGGTCAGGAAATAAGCAGCCACGGTGCCGCCGCCCACAACCGCGCCGGGCAGATACATCATACCGCAGCAGACTGCGCCGACGAGAAAGGCATTGAGCATCGCGCCGGAAATGCTGCCGATTTCAAGGAAAAAGTAGTCCTTGGTCAGCAGCGAGGGCTTGCTCAGTATCCTTCCAAGGCCTGCGAACATCTCGCTGCGATCAGGTGCGCAGATTGCGCCGATCAGAAAGGCCAGCGTGAACGCGGAGAGCATATACCTGAGTATGCTTCCACTGTTCTGCCTGCGTAACTTCTCCATAGACATGATAATTCCTCCTGTCTTACGTATAGCTGCCGATGTTTTTCTGCTTTTGGGCTATATTGGTGATTGGTCTGTGATTGGTCTGTCGGTGGCTTTTTGGCTGCCTATGCAGCACCTTTTTCCAGATTTTCAAACCAAGCAGCGCGCTTTTTTTGCCGAAAATGGGTAAATGAAATCCGCCCGCCGTTTTTTCAACGGGCGGATCCCGATATTTTTGGTTCCTGTTTATCCAGCCTTCCTTATCCAGCCTTCCTTATCCAGCCCGCCTGCTTATGCGGGTCAGTTGAATGGCTGGTTGGCTGAGCGGCTTGGTTATGCCAGCGTGCGTGCGGCTGCCTCTACGACATGGCCGATGAGCACGGAGGTGGTGACGCTGCCTACGCCGCCGGGAACGGGGGTGATGGCCTCGACGATAGGCTCAACTTCGTCAAACTTGGCGTCGCCGGCGATGGCTCCCTTGGTGCCACGGGCATTGATCTTGTTCTCGTCCCAGTTGATGGAAACGTCGATGACGATCTGGCCGGGGCGGACGAAATCCTTGGTGAGGGAGTTGAGCACGCCTGCTGCGGTCACGAGGATATCTGCGCCGCGGGCGATCTCAGCGGTATTTACGGTGCGGGTGTGGCAGATGGTTACGGTGGCGTTCTTCTTCATGAGCATCATGGCTGCGGGCTTGCCGACAACCAGAGAGCGGCCGATGACCACGGCGTTCTTGCCCTTGCAGTCGATGCCATAGTAATCCAGAATCTCCATGCATGCCTTGGGGGTGCAGGGCGGGAAGCCGAGGTCTGCGCGATCCTCAAACACGCCTGCGTTGGACAGGTCGGTCATGCAGTCCACATCCTTGCGGGGATCGAGCTTATTGCAGATTTCGTTCTGATCTGCCTTGAGGTGCTTGGGCAGGGGACGGAACATGAGCACGCCGTGGATGGTTTCATTGGCGTTGAGCTCTTCGATCTTCGCGATCAGCTCTTCCTTGCTTACGTTCTCGGGCAGCACGAACTTTTCAACCTCTACGCCGATCAGCTCGGCACGGGCCACAGCGCCCTTTTCATAGGACAGGTCGGACGGATTCTCGCCGCAGCGGAGAATGCCCAGCTTGGGGGTGACGCCCTTTGCCTTGAGTTCTGCAACCTGTGCCTGAAGCTTTGCATTCAGAGCGGCGGTAACTTCCTTGCCGAGTAACTGCTTTGCCATGGTTATCTCCTCCAGTATCTTTGGAATTATCGCTTTGCTTGGTTTACTTTTTTACTTAAAGAAATTGGCGCGCACCTCGGCGAAGATCTCATCCGCCATGGCGCAATACTTATCGAGCATGCCATTTGCCTTGGCGTTCATTTCCTCGGCAACCTCGCGGTTTTTGAGGGACTTAGTATTGATGAACACATTGAGGCTGGCAGCCTGAAGGGCAGCCTTGCAGCAAACAGCGCCGCAGCCGGCGTCGGACACGGCCAGACGGGAACCCTTGGCGGCGAAGACGGCGATCTTCTCAATTGCCTGACAGCACAGCTCCATGATCTTCATGGGAGTGGAGCAGGCGATGATGGTGGCTTCCTCCATCACCTTGTCGCGGTTGGGATCATCCTTGGGGATGCCATAGGCCTTGGCCAGGGGCAGGAAGTTCAC
>CAYWLE010000201.1:0-3447 GCA_964458825.1 uncultured Oscillospiraceae bacterium
TCTCCGAAAGAATATCTTTCTTCCTTTCGTGTCCAAGATCATTGACAAACCTACAAAAATCGCAAAAAATGAGAATTAAATCCTTTGAATGAAAAGCTTCGATCTGCGCAGCTTATTTTCTGGAAAGAGAAGCTTGGCACGGCGATGGACGTTGCAAAATTGCCGTTTTCGTGTATAATAGAGCTTGCTGGAAGTATAAATCAGAAAAAAGGAGGGGCACCGTTGGAATACAACGAGCAGAAGCTGATAGAGAAGGCGTCCGGCGGAGATGCTTCAGCCTTTAATCGCTTGATGGCGAACCACGAAAAACGCATGTACGCGGTGGCGCTTCGGATGTTTGCAAATCGTGAGGATGCGCAGGACTGCTTGCAGGAGGCAATGCTGCGGGTGTACCGCTCCATCGGCAGCTTCAAGGGGCAGTCGAGCTTTTCCACATGGCTGTATCGGATCACCATGAATACCTGCCTTGATGAGCTGCGCCGCAAGAAAAACAAGCAGAGCGCCTCGCTGGATAGCCTGCTGGAGCAGGGCTGGTCGCCGGCAGACGAGAGTGCCGCGCCGGAGAAGCATGCGCTGCGCAGCGAGCTGAAGCGGGAGCTTCAATCTGCAATAAGCGAGTTGCCGGAGGACATGCGCTCGGCGGTGGTGCTGCGGGACGTGCAGGGCTTTGCCTATGATGAAATCGCACAGATGCTGGATGTGAACGTGGGCACGGTAAAATCGAGAATCAGCCGCGCACGGGAAAAATTGCGCGGAAAATTGCGTGAAAGACCGGAACTTTTTGACACAGGCAACGTCTAAGGATCAGCAGAAGGGGAAAGGAGGCGTCGGTATGGGCTGTGAAGAAGCACACAGCATGCTGGATGCTTTTGTGGATGGCGAACTGTCTGCCCAGCAGGAGCGTGCGCTGATGGAGCATGCCGCGGGCTGCGAGGCTTGCGGAAGGGAGATCGAGGCGGCGATCCTTCTGCGAGACGCCATGAAGGATATGGATGCGGAGGTCAGCGTGCCTCTGGAGGCGCAGACTGCATGGAGGCGTGCTGTGCGTGCGGAGACAGGAAAGACGCGTGGCCGTCGCTGGATGCGTTATGCCTGCGGCGCTGCGGCGGCACTGGTGCTGGTTGTCGGCTGTACATTTGCACTCAGAGGCGATGTTTTTAAGCAGGAGCATACGCTGGTTCTGACGGATACCCAGCCGCTGGCGCGCTCTATGCCTGCCGCACAGGCGGACGGCGAGCTTATCGCGGCAGACGGCGTGCAGGAAACCTCTGCAAGCGGCGCTGCAGCGGCTGAGGCGGATGATTACACCATATGGAAGAAATACGAGGCGGCAGATGTGGATGCTGCCTGCGCGGCAGTGGAGGCGCTTGCAGTGGAGTACAGCGGTTCCTTCAGCATGGAGAAGGACGACGGCTTGGCTAACTGCCGCGTGGAGCTGCCCTGCGACTATGCCGAGGATTTCCTGAGCGCTGTCGAGCGCATTGGCAGAGAGCTGGATTCCCGCAGCGTGGAGCCTGCGGGCGACACGGCAGTGATTAGCATACTAATCGACGCTGTTACAGAATAATATCAAATCAAGGGAGGTTTGAATGAAATGAAGCGTATATTTGCCATAGTTCTGGCGGTTCTGATGCTGCTGAGCATGGCTGCGCAGGCGGAGAACAGCCAGCCTGCCGAGCTGAGCGTGACCGGCAGCGGCACGGTCTACATGGCTGCCGATATTGCCACCGTCTCGCTTGGCGTGTGCCTGAACGGTAAGGATCTGGAAGCCCTGCAAAAGCAGGCGAACGAAACCATCAATGCCATTTGCGCAGCGCTGAAGGAGGCTGGTCTGGCGGATCAGAATATCTCCACCAACTATATTTACATCAACCCATCCTATGATTACAGCAGCAGAGGTATGGAGAAGATCGTCGGCTACTCCATCACCAACAACATGACCATCCGCACTGAAAATATCGATATGATCGGCGCCTACATCGACGCAGCCTTTGCTGCCGGCGCCAACAGCTTTGATTCCATCAATTTCACCGTTGCGGACGATAGCGCGGCGCGCAGGCAGGCTTTGGAGCTTGCAGTGCAGGATGCACGAAGCAAGGCGGAAACCATCGCTCTTGCCTCTGGCAGGGAGCTTGGCAGCATGCGCAGCATCGTCGAGGGCAGCAAAGATAACTATGCCTATTACAATTCCACTTCCGGCAGCGTTGCCTATGCTCGGGCTGAAACCGCTGACGCAGCGGGCTTTGGCTCCACCGTGCGGGCAGCGCAGGTGAAGGTGACGGCGGATGTGCAGATAACCTATGAGCTTAACTGAGCATAAGTAAACAAGGAGGCAGACGTGGAGAGAGGAAATATCGAGCGTATCAACCAGCTTACGCAGCTATCCCGGGAACGGGAGCTGACGGCGGCTGAGCAGGAGGAACGTGCCAAGCTGCGAGCGGCATACCTCAAGGCTTTCCGCGCCCAGATGCGTGGTCAGCTGGAAAACACCGTGGTGGAGTATCCAGACGGCAGCCGCGTGCCCTTCCGCGAGGCAGGCAAAAAGCGTGGCTAAATAGCGCCGAAGGCTTGACATTGCCGCTTGCCTTTTGGCTGCGGTTGCGCTATAATAGGAGCAATCAGGTTTTTACCTGAAATAATGGAGGATAAGGAGCGCGGCAGATAACATGGAAGAGATGGAGAAGGATCTTGTCGTGTTTGAGGACGATAAGGGAAACGAGATCACGATGGAAGTGCTGGACTACCTGTTTTACGAGGGCAAGGAGTATGCTCTGCTTGCCGAGATGCAGGAGGACGAGGCAGCCTGCGAGGGCTGTGAGGACAAGGCATGCGAGGGCTGCGACAACCGCCGAGAGGCTTTCGTGATGGAGGTCGTGCCGGTTGGCGATGATATGGAGGAGTTCGTTCCCGTGGACGAGGCCCTGGCTGAGAAGCTGATCGACATCATTGAGAACTCCGACTTCGATGAGGAGGAATATGAGTTCGAGGAAGATGAATGATCCATCCTCCTCTGAAGAACCCAACCGACGCTTCATTTGCCGGTTGGGTCTTTTTTATGCATGAAGGCAGCCTGCCAGCAAGCCATTTGTCCGCTGGCTGCCCTGCTTCCACCTAATGGTCGCTATGATAGAAAACACCAGCGGTATTTCGCTTGATTTTTAACGAGGCTCATGTATAATAAGAACATAGTCTACTTGGAGGATTGAACCTTTGAAGCTGAACAATAGCTCTGGAAAAGAAATACAGAATCTGCCGCTGCTGCCCCTGCGGGGACTTACGGTTTTCCCCGGCAGCGTGATCACGCTGGATGCGGGAAGGGAAAGATCCATCGCAGCCGTTGAGGAAGCCATGAACGGCGACCGCCGCATATTTGCCGTGACCCAGCGGGACAGCGGCGTGGAAAAGCCTGCGCAGGAGGATCTCTATGGCGTTGGCACGATACTTATC
>CAYWLE010000202.1:0-3435 GCA_964458825.1 uncultured Oscillospiraceae bacterium
GCTCGGCGATATACTTCACGCCGCTCTTCTTGGCGCGCTCGATATTATCGCCAAAGGGGAAGAAGGCGTCGCTGCCCAGCGCCACGCCGTCGATGGTGGCGAGGTAAGCCTTGGCTTCTGCATCGGTCAGCGGCTCCGGCTGGCGGGTAAAGTACTTCTGCCAGTTGCCGTCGGCGCAAACGTCCTCCTCATTTTTGTTGATGTAGCCATCGATCACATTATCGCGCACGGGTCGGGCGATGTCCTCCCGGAAGGGCAGGGAGAGCACCTTGTCGCACTGGCGCAGGAACCATGTGTCCGCCTTGCCGCCAGCCAGACGGGTGCAGTGAATGCGGCTCTGCTGACCCGCGCCCACACCGATCGCCTGACCATCCACTGCATAGCACACGGAGTTGGACTGGGTATACTTCAACGTGATCAGCGCCACGATCAGGTCGCGCGCAGCAGCCTCGGAAAGCTCCTTATTGGCGGTGACGATATTGCCCAGCAGCGCGCGGTCGATCTTAAAGTTGTTTCTGCCCTGCTCGAAGGTCACGCCGTACACCTGCTTGCGCTCCACGGGATCGGGGGTGAAGGAAGGGTCGATCTTCACGATATTGTAGCTGCCCTTGCGCTTGGTTTTGAGTATCTCCAGCGCCTCAGGCTCGTAGCCGGGAGCGATCACACCATCGGAAACCTCCCGCTGGATCATCCGCGCCGTGGGCACGTCGCATACGTCGGACAGCGCCACCCAATCGCCGAAGGAGCACATTCTGTCGGTGCCGCGGGCGCGGGCATAGGCGCAGGCAAGGGGGGACTGATCCAGACCCTCGATATCATCCACAAAGCAGGCGCGCTTGAGCTTATCCGAAAGCGGAATGCCCACCGCCGCAGAGGTGGGGCTTACATGCTTGAAGGAGGTAACTGCCGGCATGCCCAGCACTTCCTTCAGCTCCTTCACCAGCTGCCAGCTGTTGAAGGCGTCCAGGAAGTTGATGTAGCCGGGACGGCCGCAGAGTATCTCGATGGGAAGGTCGCTGCCGTCGTGCATGAATATTTGTGCAGGCTTCTGGTTGGGGTTGCAGCCGTACTTCAGTTCAAAAGATTTCATTGGTATGTATCCTCCTTCAAAGTTGCGGATCTTCGGGGTGGCTCAGCGGTTCTTGTTGATGATGCGGCTGTCAGCCTCGCCGGTCTTGAGGTCGGTATAGCGCACGTAAAGGGAAATCTTGTTGTCCGCATCCAGCGCATCCCACAGGGAGGCGGTGAAGGCGTCGATATCGTCGGGGATCATCACGCGCTCCGGCTCCCCTTGGAAGGTGGGAATGGGGTTGCCATCGCAGACGTAGGTGTGAATGAAGTGACCCAGCCCCGGCAGCGCCGCATAATCAAAGGTATAACGGTTGCAGGCGGAGCCTGCCGCATCGGCGCTCTTGAGGATGCTCATCTGATAGGTAAAATCGCCGTCCTCAAACTCCAGCATGCCGCTGATGCGGGGCGTGAGGTTGGGTGCGTCCGGCTCGAAGGCACGGCTGCGCAGTGCGCAGGAGAAGCTCTTGCCCGCCTTGATGCCTGCGCAGATGGTGTCGGTCTGGTCGCCGTTGGTTACGATCAGCTTGTTATCCACGCTGCGCACCGCAGCATAGATAATCAGACTCGGATCCTCCACCTTGCTCGCGTCGAAGGGCTCGGTAAAGATCGCGCCGTCCCGCTCGGCAAAGATGCGGTTGCGGCTGTTGGCGCTGCGACCCATGATGAAATAGGCGCTGACCGCCTTGCTTGCGTCGGCGCTCTTGCCGATTACGATGCCGCGACCCACATAGCTGTTGCCCCGGATGAGCTGGGCAATATCATGAATTTCATAGATGTTCATGCTCTTTATTCCTCCTCGGTGGTATGTCCGTCATGCTTTTAGTTCTGCACAGACCTGCTCCACTGCGGCGGGCAGTATAATCCATTCCGCCTGCTGCATCACGCGCAGTTGCAGGCTCTCGGGCGTATCGCCGTCCTCTACCTCCACGGCCCGCTGCATGATGATCTCGCCGCCGTCCGGTATCTCGTTTACGAAGTGTACCGTCGCGCCTGTCAGCTTCACGCCCTTGGCAAGCGCCGCCTCATGCACCCGCAGGCCATAAAAGCCCTCGCCGCAGAAGGACGGTATCAGCGATGGATGTATATTGATGATGCGCCGGGGATAGGCGTCGGTAAAATCCTTGCTGAGGATCGCCATAAAGCCAGCCAGCACAATGATATCTATCTGGTTCTCCGCAAGCAGGCGCATAAGCTCAGCCTCAAAGGCAGCCTGCGAGCCAAGCTCCCGCTTCAAAACCACGGCGCTCGGTATGCCGGAGAGCCTTGCCCGCTCCAGCGCGTAGGCGGAGGCGCTGTTGGAGATCACCAGTGCGATCTTTCCGCTTGCCAGCTCTCCCCTCCCCTGCGCGTCGATCAGCGCCTGTAGGTTGGTTCCGCCGCCGGAAACCAGCACGGCGATGCGAGCCGCGCTCACAGGATCACCTTCTCATCGGAGGCAATGATCTCGCCGATCACGTAGGCGTCCTCGCCCTGTGCTCTGAGGATATCCAGCGCCCGCTCTGCCTCGGCGGCGGGAACCACCACGCTCATGCCCACGCCCATATTGAAGGTGTTATACATGTCGCGCTCGGAGATATTGCCCGTCTTGGCGATCAAATCAAATATCGGCAGCACGCGCACGGCAGCCTTGTCAATCTTTGCACCCAAGCCGTCGGGTATGGAGCGCGGGATATTCTCATAGAAGCCGCCGCCGGTGATGTGGCTGATTCCCTTCACATCCACCTTGTCCAGCAGCGCAAGTATGCTCTTTACATAGATACGGGTGGGGGTCAGCAGCGCCTCGCCCAAGCCCTTGCCGCCAAGCTCCGCCACGGGGCTGGTCAGGTCGGCGTTCTCCACATCGAAAACCTTGCGAACCAGCGAGAAACCATTGGAATGCACGCCGCTGGAGGGCAGCGCCAGCACCACGTCACCCGCCTGCATGCGGCTGTTGTCGATCATTTTTTTCTTGTCCACGATGCCCACGGCAAAGCCGGCCAGGTCGTAATCCTCCTCCGCCATCAGGCCGGGATGCTCCGCAGTTTCGCCGCCAATGAGCGCCGCGCCGCTCTGCACGCAGCCCTCCGCCACGCCGGACACGATGGCGGCGATCTTCTCCGGCACATTCTTTCCGCAGGCGATGTAATCGAGGAAGAACAGCGGTCTTGCGCCGCAGCAGATGATATCGTTTACGCACATGGCAACCGCGTCGATACCGATGCTGTCGTGCTTATCAAGCAGCATGGCAAGCCTTACCTTTGTGCCGCAGCCGTCTGTGCCGGAAACCAGCACGGGCTCCTCCATGCCGCCAAGCTTCAAGCCAAAGCAGCCGCCGAAGCCGCCCACATCATCCAGGCAGCCCTCGTTGCGGGTGCGGGCAATGTG
>CAYWLE010000203.1:0-3413 GCA_964458825.1 uncultured Oscillospiraceae bacterium
ATCATCATGCACATGACCGGCTTCAGCATGGAGCGGCGGCAGCCCGAGGCTTTCGATATCGAAACCGCGCCGGTGCTCTATGCCTGCGAGGAGGTCGTTCGGGAGATTGCCGGCCTGTGTGCCGGCGTGGTCTGCGAGGCGAGCGAGGAGCTTTCCGCCGATCTGAATGATGCCGGCGCGGTGCTGGTGGGCGGCGGCGCGGAGATGACTGGCTTGGATAAGCGCATTGGCGATACGCTGGGCATACCCTGCCGGATTGCGGACGCGCCATCCAAGTGCGCGGCGCGGGGACTGTCGGAGCTCATGCGCGAGCCGGAGCTTTTCGAGGCGGCTATGCTGCGCAGCTCCAAGCGCAGCCTGCGATGAAGCGGCAGGTCTGCGCAGGCGGCAGGCGGCTGGATTATATTCTGATCCAAACCAGCCGCAGGGATCTGCTGATCCAAGCTCTGCCCGGCGGACAGACCCGCGTCTATGCGCCCGCATGGATGCGCCTGAAGGATATCGACGCCGAGCTTTCCCGGCGCATACCGGAGCTTCAGCAGCTGCATGCCCAGCTGGAGCATGCGCTGGAGCAAAACCGGCTGGCGCACCCCGTGTCCCCCGGCAGCCGTATATGCGTGGAGGGACGCGGGCTGGAGCTTGTGATCGATCAGGCAGAGCAGATATCGCTGCACATCGATGGCGAGCGCTGCATTCTCCGCCTGAGGGATGGGCAGGATGAAGCGGCTGTGCGTCAGGCGATCCGGCAGGGGCTGTCCCGCCTTGCCCTCGAGCGCATTCGGGAGCAGCTGGAGATATATGCCCCGCGGCTGGCTGTGAGGTATGGCAGAGTAACCATCCGGGATCAGCGCTCCCGCTGGGGCAGCTGCTCGGCAAAGCATAATCTCAATTTCAATTGGAAGCTCATCATGGCGCCGCCGCAGGTGCTGGAATATGTGGTGATCCATGAGCTTTGCCACCTGATCGAGTTCAACCACTCCGCCCGCTTCTGGCGACTCGTGGAGAGCCAGATGCCCGAATATGAGGCTTGGAAGAAGTGGCTCAAGCTCCACGGCGCTGAGCTGGGCGTGTGAAGCAAGCGCCTGCCGCCGCATTTTTCATCCCTTCCGGTATGTGCCGGGGGATATGCCGAATACCCTTCGGAAAACCTTGCCGAAGTAGCCGGGATCGGCAAAGCCGCAGGCGGCGGCAACCTCCGCTATGCTCATTCTGCTCTCCCGCAGCAGCCGGGCGGCGATGGCTGCACGGTGGCGAGCGAGGTAATCCATGGGCGTGGTATTCAGCGCCCGGGCAAAGCAGCGGTGGCACTCCCGCTCGCATACCCCGCAGGCGGCGGCAATATCGCTCACGCGAATGGCGCGCGCATAGTTTTCATGGATGAAGGTCAGCATCTCCTTCACCCGTCGGCTGCTCTCCGAGGGCAGGCTTTCCAAGCGCAGCCTCGGCTTTGCCAGCCTGTACAGCGCAAACCAAACCATCTCCAGCCGGGCGCAGATCTCCATCTCGTGTCCCTCGCCATCCTCCTCGGCGGCGGCATAGGCGGCGCACAGGTTCTCCAGCAGCGGCGTATGCGCCCGATTTTTCGGGGATAGGATCAGCGCGTCCAGCGCCGGACAATCCTCCACGGGAGCCACATAGCGCCGGGCAACCAGCCCCGTGCCAGCCACAATGCTGCGGTCGAAGAGCTGCGTGTGCATCACCCCGGCAGCCGCGCCGTCGCTCACGCAGATCTGGTGCAGGATATTTGCATTGATAAAGTAACCATCGCCCTCTTCAAGCTCCACGCTGCACCGCTCGATGCTCAGCGTCACCCGCCCCCGATGCACCAGCGCAAATTCATAGTGGTCGTGCCAGTGCCATTGAACGCAGGAGCCGGGATAGATGCTCAGGTCGGCCTCCATCGCCACATAGGGAAAGTCTGCCGCTTGGTTCTGCACGTTCTCCCGCATCCGCTCCTCAATCAATACGCTGCTGGGATAGATAACCATTCCAACGCCCCCTCTGCAAGCTACATAAATGCATGTGTCGGAATATTTCCATTATATGTCGCAATAATCGCTTTATTTATGGATCATAATACAGTATAATCCTATTATACACGATGCAAGGCAATGCTGCAAGCTGCGCAGGTGTAGCCGGTGGAATTACCAGGTTTTCTTCAAACGGACGCCCCCGACCACGTTTTTCGCACTTTCGTGGTCGAGGGCGTTTTCTGGTCTTTATTGCTTTGGTTTCTGGTTCCAATGGCTTTGGTTGCTTGGCAGGTCGGCGCTATTGGGGCAAGTCCTTTACCATCTGGCGGTAGGGCAGCGGCTCGAAGCCGAGGCTGCGGTAGAGCCGCTCGGCGCGCTGGTTGTCCGGCTCGATCTCCAGCCTGTAGCGTGCGGCGGGCAGAAGCTGCTCTAGAGCCTCAAAGAATGCCCTGCCCAGTCCCTTCTGGCGGTATTCCGGGCGCAGATAGATCTCTTCGATCCACACGCAGATTCCGCCTGCCTCCTGAGAATAGGTTCTTGACAGCAGCGCGTAGCCGGCAGTCTGCCCCTCATGCTCCAGAAGCATGCACTGCATGTACTGGTCGGAACGCATCATTTCGTCAAAGCTCCGGCGCAGGTATTCGTCCGGCACGGCATGAAGCACGGCGGGCGAGTGATAAAATTCGTGAGCCATCGCAAGATAGATATCCCGGTCGGCTGCGGTCAATTTGCGTATCATGAGGCTACTGCTCCTTTGAATAATGATCTGCTGCCGGCGGTCGGCAGGCGAGGGGGGAAAGGGTGGACAGGGGTTCAGAGCCGCGGTCGGCTGGACAGGCTGCTTCGATCAAAAAGCAAGCCAGCCAAGCCAAATATCAGCCAAGCTTGGGTCAAGCTGAGGCTAGCCTTCAGCCAATTTCAGACCAACCACAGGCCAATCTCAGACCAATCTCCAACAGCCCCGTTTTCGGGCGATTTCAGCCTATTCCACCTCGGATTCAGCATTCAGACCGCCGCGCATGGGTATGTTCAGCGGCACATGCAGTCCCCGGCGGCTGTGGGCGCGCTGTACCTGCAAGGCATGCTCCATGGAAACCTCGTCGCTGGCACGAATGCGGCGCATCAGCATGGTTACGATCCTTTCCATATCGCTGCCGGGGGTGTAGTCCGTTTCCACAGAGAAGTCTGCGCGACCCTGCAAAAGCAGGTCGTCGGCAAGCTCGGTCTGCCCCGGAGGATGCACGGCGATGGCAAAACCACCCTTCTGCTTGGTCATCTTCATGCAGGGCACGTCGGTCAGCCCATCGGCAATGTAGATCATGTTGCTGAAGGGTATGCGGCGCATGTATTCGGGGGTGAAGGCGTTGAGATCCTTATCGTTGGTGACGTCCAGTATGCCCTTGTTGATGCGGAAGAGATACTGGGTCTTGCTGGTGTAGT
>CAYWLE010000204.1:0-3370 GCA_964458825.1 uncultured Oscillospiraceae bacterium
CCCCATTTCTTTGTACAAGTATACCATACTTGTCTAACAAATGGGGGGCAGTTCAAAAGGAGCGGCTCTTTTGTGCAGTTGATTGATTACGCAGCCTTGGTCACTACGGTGATGTGGGGCTGGGCGCCCTCATACCAGTAGAGGAAGCCTTCCATATCCAGCACATCGCCAACCTGAAGGTTCTGCACGGTCTGGTAGGTTTCGGTATCAGGGCCGCAGAGGTAGGATTCTACAACGAAGGTGTAGGTCTGGCCATTCACGGAAGCGTCGAAGTAGAGGTCGCAGTCAGCGCCTGCTTCGCCGGAGTTGTCCCACTTGTAGAAGCAGGCAAGCTCATTGCCGTTGGCGTCGGTCTTGGCTTCAACGGTCATGCCCTTGAAGGAAACCAGCTCGTTCTGATGGGCAATCAGCTCATCGCTGCCCAGCAGAGCGGTAACATCCAGAGGCTCGGCAATGTATTCGCCCTCGAGCACCTCGAAGCTGGCGTCTACAATTTCAACCTCGCCAGACCACTCGGCCTTGTAGCCGGTCACGCGGATCTTCGCGCCGGGAACCAGCTTGGCATAGTCTTCCTCGGAGCAGGCCATGTCGTAGCAGAAATAAGCGCCGTCCTCGGACTGGCAGTACACGGTCGCCTTATTGTCCCACCAGCTCTGCTTGTTCTGAACGTAGGTTTCAACAGTCACTTCGCTGTCCAGCTCGGCGGCGATGAAATCTGCATGGGTCATAGCGCCCTCGGCGATGGCGGCAACAGTCAGCAGGGAAACCAGTGCGATGAGAATTGCGATAAGCTTCTTCATTTTTATGTTCCTCCTATAGTTCCTGATGTTCCTAGAGTTCCATGGTTAACCAAGGTTTAAGCCGTGCGGCGGACATATCCAGCCAGACATGCCCTGCTACGCATCTATTATAACTGCAAAGCGGCGCTAAATCAACGAAATAACGAACATTTAGCGTTGTAGGCGGCCGATCATGCGCTTCGCCGCTTCTTGCGGATCAAGCCAACGCAGATATAGGCGGCCATCAGCAGCCAAGCGGCGGCAATGCAGGCAATGAGCGCCCTTGCCGTGCCGGAGAGGGGACCGAGGTCAGCCTCAGTCTGCAAGTCGCCGCCTGTTTCGATCTGGTCGAGGCGGTAGAGGGAGGCTGCATCGGCAAAGAGCTTTTCCATGAATGCATCGTCCACCGTCTTTTTGCGGCGGGTCGCCTTCACGGTATCCTCAATGAGCTGTCCGGCGGCATCGCGCAGGGAGGCGGAGCCGTTGAATACCGGCGTGACGAAGGTGTTTTCCATGTTCTCCATCAGCAGGAGGGAGGCCTTGATCTTTACATCGTAGTAGGTATCGTTGTCCTTGCCCATGCTGTTGAGGTAATCCTGATATTCTGCCGACTGCTGTGCCTTGGAGGTTACGGGCAGGTAGCCCTCGGTGCTTGCATAGCCAAGCTGCACCTTGTTGGTGAGCATGTACTGAGCAAAGAGCCACGAGGCAAGCACCTCCTGCGGATCCTCCTTGTTGAAGATGCACATGGATGGCCCCTGAGAGATCATCCTCGGGTTCTCCGGGTCAAACTGGGGAATGGGCAGCACCGCGGTTTCAAACACGGTGAACTTGTCCTCGCTGATATCCGAAAGCGGGGCATAGGTTCCCATCCATGTGGAGCCGGCGGTGGAATCCACGGCAAAGATGCACTGCCCGGCGTTCAGGAAGTTTGCCGGATAGGAGGATATCTTGAAGGTGGAAAAGGCGCCGCTTCCAGCATGGGTGGAGATATCATAGAGCAGGGACTTGGCTTCATCGTTAAAGAGCAGTATCTCCCCCGCGTCGGTGGAGTAGCCTGCATCCAGCTGACGCAGCAGCTGGATCATCATGTTGTCGGTGGATTTATAGATAAAGGGGATCATGGTCTTCTGCCCGTTGGCAAGGTAGACGCCATTTTCATCCTTCTTGGCGGCGGCCTCGGATACCTCCCACACGAAGTCCCACGTCAGCGTTTCCGGCAGCTCGTAGCCAAGGCTGTTGAGCATGGTGACGTTCACATAGCATGCCTCGGTGGAGCGCATGTAGGGTATGGCATAGTGGTTGCCCGCGATCACGCACTCCGACAGGAACTGGGGAATCATTTCATCCATTGTCGGGCTGTCATATGCAAGCTCGCTGCCGCCAAAGCCATATTTTTTGTTGCCGAATAGCTCGTCCAGCGGAACCACGGCATTGTCGCTGGTCAGGTAGGTGGCAATGTGGTCTGGATAGGTGATGCATACGTTGGGGGTGGTGCCGGTGGAGATGTTGGTGATCACATCATTGTAGATGCGGCCGTAATCGGTGTAGAGCCGCAGCTCCACATGGATGTTCGGGTAGAGCGCCTCAAAATCCGCTATCGCCTGCTTGTATACGTTGGTTTGGTTGATGTTGGTATCGTTCTTTGCCCAGAAGCTGATGCTGTAATCCCGGCTGGTATCGAAGGCTTCCGGCACGGCAAACGCCGCGCTCTCCCTCGCGCCATGGCAGCCGCTGAGCAGAACGGCAAGGCTTGCCAGCAGCAGAGCAAGGCATATAGCTCTGCACAGGACGTTTGCTTTCTTCATCCCTTGGTGCCTCCTCTCGCCACGCCAGCCATGATCTTCTTGCGGAAGATTAGAAATAACGCGATCAGCGGCAGGGAGATCACCACCACCGCAGCCATCATCGCAGGTATGTTTTCGCGGCCGAAGCCATTTTCACGTATGGATTGTATGCCGTTGGAAACCAGAAAGTAAGCCTCGTCGTCGGTAATGAGTCGGGGCCAGACATAGGCGTTCCAGCATTCGATCACCTTCAGTATCGTGATGGTCACGATGGTCGGCCGGCATATGGGAGCCATCACCCGAAGCAGATAGCGCAGGTCGCTGGCGCCGTCCACCTTGGCTGCGTAGTAAAGCTCATCGGGTATCTGCGCAAAGCTCTCCTTGAGCAGGTAGATGTAGAATACCGAGGTCACGGATGGCAGTATCAGTCCCGTGAAGCTGTTGCGCAGGTTCATATCGGTGATGGTGACGAAATTGGTGATCACCACCAGCTCGTTGGGTATCATCATCAGTGCGAGAAACAGCACGAAAGCCAGATCCCTGCCCCGAAAGCTCAGCCGGGCAAAGGCAAAGGCGGCGGGTACGGTGATGAGCAGCATCAGCGCCGTGGTTGCCACGGTGTAGATCAGGGTGTTGAGGAAGTACCTTGCCAGCGGCACAGCGGTGAACGCCTGCGCGTAGTTTTCAAGGGTGGGGGAGAGGGTAAAGAGCTTGGGTATAAATTCGCTGTTGTAGGCGCTGTAGCTCTTTATGCTGGTGAGCAGCATCCAGTAGAAGGGGAAGAGCACGATCACGCCCCATAGC
>CAYWLE010000205.1:0-3351 GCA_964458825.1 uncultured Oscillospiraceae bacterium
GGCTTCATCATGAACATCAGGTTGAACTGCTTTGCACCCTCGGAGCCATACTTCAGCATCGCGCCCATGGCGGTATCGCCATTGATGTTTGCATTTTCACGCTTGATATCGGAATCAATGGCGGATTTATTGGTAATGTCATCGTATATGCGCATCAGGCGGGTGTTCATCTCGCGGATGCGGCTGCGCTCGGCACGATAGAGAATATAGCTCTTGGCTGTGCGCACAAAGCCATTCTCGATCAGCACGCTCTCCACCATGTCCTGCACGTCCTCCACGGTGGGTATCTCAATATTTTCGCAGCGCTCCAGCTCCTCCACCACCTGCTTGGTCATCTCCTCGGCAGATTTGCGGGTCTTGGCGCTGTGGCTGGCCTGAAAGGCTTTCATAATGGCATTGGTGATCTTTTCCTGATCGAAGGTAACCTTGCGGCCATCCCTCTTTACTATGATATCCAGCATCTTCGTTCCTCCTCCGAACACATTATATTGTGACTGGATGTAAATGTCAATACAATATGTTGTGCCAAAACCGCTGTTGAGCGGATTTAAGCCGAACAACATATTCCTGTAATATATAAACATTTCAGTAATAAATAAACCAAACGAATACCATTATACCAGCAAAACTGGACAAAATCAAGGCGGTTAACGCCATCTTTTCACCACAATTCGGACAGACTTTGGTTCTTTATGAAGCGATCCGCACAATAGACCGGAGTATCCACAGCAGCAAGCCAAGATTTAACAAAGGCTCCCATGCCAGCAGAGCGCAACTGTGATACAATTCTATTAAATAGTAAAATCCGCAAAGGAGAGGGATCGATATGGAACGCAGCAGGGTGATCATTATACGCAGCAATAGGGATGCGCTTCAGGTGGCAGCCTCCTCGGCCCGCATATCCACCCAGCAGGGCACGGCAATGGAGATATTTGCCCGCAGCGGCGATCAGGAGAAGGATATAAAGCTCATCGGCAAGGTGCTCTCTTCGGGGCATAAATCTGTCATCGAGCATCAAACCATCTCTCTGGCGTTTGAGGATGTGTCCGTGCTGGCGGAGCAGTTCATCATTGAGTTCCGTCTGGCTTCCTATACCGTCAAGTCCCGCCGCTATGTGGATTTCTCGAATGCCGGCTGTATGCAGCCGGAGGGCATGAATCCCGCCGTCCAAGCTGCCTACGCCAGCCGCAGCGAGGCGCTCTTTTCCGCCTACCGCCGCCTGCTGGAGCTTGGCGTGCCAAAGGAGGACGCCCGCTTCGTGCTGCCCTATGGCTTCCGCAGCAATTTCTTCGCCACGATGAATGCCCGGGAGCTGATGAACATGGTCGCCGCCATGGTCAAGGGTCGCGGCAGCAGCTTTCCTGAGCTGAAGAGCCTCGGCATGCAGATCAAGGCTCAGTTCGATGACCTCTACCCCGGTCTGATGGATGCGGAGCTTGCCGCCCGCGCCCCGGAGCAGCCGGAGGGAGCGCCCGGCCCCGTCCTCATGGGCAGTGCAAGGGAAGCCGAGATCCGCATCATCAGCGCACCAAGCAACCCGGCGGCGCTTCTGGATATGGCAATGCGCTTCGGTAGGCGCTTTACCGGCCTTGATGAGGACAGTATCCATCGCTTGCTCCTCGATGCGCGGCCTAGAGAGCTGGAGGTGCTGCATTATAGCCTGCGCATCGATAACCTCTCCCTCGCCTGCGTCACCCACTTCACCCGCCATCGCATGCTTTCCCTCATGCTGCGCCATGAACTGAGCGCACTGGCAGAGGGCAACTATGTGCTGCCGGAGAGCATTTCCAGCAACGCCGAGGCTTGTGCGCTCTACACCGAAGCCTTTGCCAGCCAGACCCATGCGGCGGAGGCTGCAAGGCTCGATGGAGCCACCGATGCCCAGCTTGCCTACTTTGCCATGGCTGGCCATACGACATCCATCCTCATCAGCGTGAATGCCCGCGAGCTGCTGCACTTTGCCAAGCTCCGCTGCTGCAACCGCGCCCAGTGGGAAATTCGCGGCGTTGCTCGCGCCATGGTGGAGCTGCTCAACGAAGCCGACGGCAGCGCCATCTTCCGCAGCTATGGCCCGACCTGCGCTGTCACCGGCAGATGCCCCGAGGGCAAGATGAGCTGCGGCCACCCCGTTCGCATCGAGGACGGCATATGGAAGGAATAAGCCTGAATATGGCAAAGAAACAGACTGGAGTCTAGTTAAATAGACTCTGGTCTGTTTCTTTGCTTGCACTGCTGCACTGCTTATCTGCTATAACAGACTTTGGTCTGCTGTTGATGGTGCCGGTAAGTAGTGAATATGATAATAATAGACTCTGGTCTGTAATGAAATGGCTGCGATGCACATAAAACAGACCGTGGTATGTTTTACGGGCTGACAAACGATGCAAAACCAGACTTTGGTCTGCTATGCTCCGTTTCAGCCGCCTTATTCCTCGAAATCGTCCGCCAGAAGCGCATCCACGGCGCTGCTGATCGCATCCCATGAAAAGCCGCGCCGCGCCAAGCCCTGCGAGAGCTTTGACTTGCCCTCGCGGCGGGGCAGGGCGGCGTACTTGCGCCAGAGCTTTGCGGCAGCCTCGGCACAGGCGGCGCTCTGCTGCGCTTCGTCAAAGCCCTCCATGGCAGCCTCCACATCCTCCTCGCTCAACTGCTTGGAGCGCAGCTTCCTGCGCACAGCGTAAGCGCCCACCGGCTTGCGGAGCTGGCTCTGGGCAAGGCGCTCGGCATAGCGACGGTCATCGATCAGCCCGTTTGTCACCAGCCGGTCCGCCGTGCTCTCTGCTGCGGGAGCCACAAAGCCCTTGGCTCTGAGCTTCCTTGCGATGTCGTTGCGCGTCTGCGCAGCCACGTCCAGCATGCACAGCGCCGCCTCATAGCAGTCGGCAGCCTGCACGGCGGCGAGGGAGTCGATGTAGTTCTCCGGCTCGATCTCCGCACCCTCCTCCAGAGGACGCAGGCTGAAGTGCTTTTTCCGCACGCGCAGCCAAGCCACGCCATCCAGAGAAACCTCCACCAGTCCCCGAAGCTCGCGAATACCCGTTACATGCGCCATAGCAGCCAACCACCCAACAGTTTTTTCATGATTATACATCATTTTCTTGACGAATACCAGTGTTTTGTGCTAATATATAAAGTGTATTGTCGGCGCGTGTTGTAAGCGCCCGGCACGGAGCCTCGGTTCCGGATTTATTCTATCATATGAAGTGTTTACTGGGAGGGATAGTCCATGTCTGGACATAACAAATGGTCAACCATCAAGAATAAAAAAGCCAAGACGGATGCTGCGAAGGGCAAAATCTTTACCAAGATTGGCCGTGAAATTGTAATCGCCGTCAAGAGCGGCGGCAGTGC
>CAYWLE010000206.1:0-3341 GCA_964458825.1 uncultured Oscillospiraceae bacterium
CCGCAGCGTGCAGCTATCCTACACGGTGGAAAACTACTTGCGGCAGGGTATAGAGGTGGTTACCTGCTATAATGCGGAATACCCCGCCCGGCTGAAAAAGCGCATGGCGGAGGCTGCGCCGCCGGTATTTTACCGCTGCGGCAATGCCGAGCTGCTGCGGCAGCCGATGCTGGCCATCGTGGGCATCAGCGGGGTAAAGACCACACCGGAGGCACGGGAATCCATAGAGGCGCTGGTTCGCAATGCCGTGGACAGGGGCTATGCCATACTCACCGGCGGCGAGCTTGGTGTGTCCCGGGTGGCGATGAACATGGCAAGCCAGTGTGGAGGCTTGCTGGTGGAGGTGCTGGGCGGCGATATGGTTGGCCACATCCATGAGGAAGGCATCGCCGAGCTGCTGAAGGAGGGGCGCGCGGCGGTCATCTCGCTGGAACATCCAGAGTCGCTCTTTACCGTGAGCCACGCCATTGCTCGAAACAAGATCATTTTCTCGCTTGCCGAGGCTGCCTTTGTATTCAATACCGATGGCAAGCGCGGCGAGCTGGACGCCCTGCGCAGCTGCTATTGCGACTGGATCTATGCATGGACGGGCTATCCAAGCAACGCAAACCTCATCTCCAGAGGTGCGATCCCGGCAAGCAGCATACCGGATATGGATTTCGACGCGCTGGTTCGCCACTGGAAAAACAGCCAGTCCGAGCAGCTGGATTTGTTTGATCTGCTGTGAGCGGGACGGAGAATATTCTGCATAAAAGAGAGACATGCTGCAATGAAGCGGCATGTCTCTTTTTGCGTGTGAATGCCTGAATGGGCGGCGGAGTCAGGATCCCTTTGCGGCATCCTCCTCGGCGTCCAGGCGCTCAACCAGGCGGCGTATCCGCTCCCGGGCGTAGCTCTGCTGGAGCAGGGTATCCTGCTGGCTGGGTGTTTCATCGCCCATGAGGGACACGAACTGGCTCACCTTCAGGCCAAGGGCGTCCTGCATATCCCGATCGGAGCCGCGGGGGGAAACCAGATAGTAGCACAGCAGGGAATCCTGCTGGCCGATGCGGTGCGCGCGATCCTCCGCCTGCGAATGCACGGCGGGCGACCAGTCCAGCTCGCCAAAGACCACGCAGCTGCCGCGCTGCAAATTCAGCCCGCTTGCCGAGCGCAGGGAGATGCAAAGAAGGTCTGTCTTGCCGGACATAAAGGCATCGGCGGCGCGCTCCTTCTGCTGGTCGGTTTCCCTGCCGGTGATGAAATGGGGATGCAGCGATTTAAGCTCCTCCTTGTAGATATCCATCACGGCATGGTGGTGCGCCATCAGCAGCACCTTCTCACCGCCCTCCACCAGCGCACGCACGAAGGCGGCCACGAAGGGAGCCTTGGCAATGCCGGTCGCCTGACGCTGACGCTGGCATATGGCATCCTCTATGATGGCGCGTTGGGCAGGGTCGCTGGTTTGGCGCAGCAGGGAGAGCTGGCGAGCCACGGGCTTCATCAGCTCCCGGTAGGTTGCATCATCCCAGTCGATCTCCTGCACGAGGCGGCGCTTGGGAGCCAGCTCACGAAGCACATCGCTCTTGAGCCTGCGCAGCATGATGCCCTCCCGGCGCAGGTAGGAGCCGAGCAGCTCCGGCTTGGCGACCACGGCGCTGTTGTAGCCATAGCACCACTCCCGGGAGAAGCTCTCCCAGTCGCCGAGGAAGTGGAAATCGATGATGTTGATCACGTTCCAGATCTCGCCGCCGTTATTGTATATGGGCGTGCCGGAGAGACCGATGCAGTTTTCGCAAGCCTCCGACAGCAGGCTGGCTGCGCTGTACTTGCCGGTGCCATTGCGGCGTAGCTCCTGAATCTCATCGAATATGGCGGTTCGGAAGCCTGCCTCGGGCAGAACATCCTTCCAGCCGCGCAGCAGTAGATAATGGATGAGATAGATATCCGCCTCCGGTAGAGGATAGGGCGTGAGGCCCCGGATGACATGTATGCGCAGATGACCGTCGGTGTTCAGGAAGCGGCTGATCTCGCTATGCCAGTTGCGCAGCAGATGGGGCGGAGCCACGATGATGGCTGGGTAGGCTGCGGTGGTTGCCAAAAAGGACAGCGCCTGCACCGTCTTGCCCAGACCCATGTCGTCCGCCAGCAGGCAGCGGCGGGCGCTGAGCAGGAAGGCAAGCCCCTGCTTCTGGAAATCCAGCAGCTCGCCTGCAAAGCTCCCTGCGGGCGGCACGGCGCTCTCGGGCATGCGCTGGGCGCGCTGACGGCGCAGAGCATAGTCCCGCGCCTCCTCGAGGGCAGCCTCCCAGCGCGGCTGGTCGCTCTCGCGTATCTCCAGAGGATAGCGCAGCATCAGCCAGTTCAGATCGCCGATCACCCGCCGGTGCGCCGTGAAGCGAGCCACGCCGCGACCCTTGCCATCGCAGCCGGGGAAGAGGCGCTTGGCAAGCTCGGTAACACAGGGCTCTGCCTTGATCGTCCAGCACTTCGAGCGGCGGTTGTAGGACAGGGTGCCATAGGTTTGGGAAGAGGTATCCACGCTGCGCAGATAGCCGGGATAGGCTTCGCAGCAGCCTTTCTCATCGGGAAATTGAAAATCGAAAAAGTCGTTTGTATCGTTTGTCATAGCGCTTATTGCTTGAGGTTGGTTAGGTCGGTCTGGCTTGGCTGGATTTGGTTATCAGTGCAGAGCCACGCCCCAGAGCCGGTCGAGGGCAAGCAGATACACTGGCTTTCCGCAGATATGCTCCGGCAGGCGGCAGGGTCGCTGCATAACCACGATCATGGCGGTCAGGCTGGTTTGGCTCAGATAGCGCTCCAGCTGGCTGCGCAGCCGTGCGGCATCGGGACGGGATTTCTTTACCTCGATGCCCACGCTGCCGCAGGCAAAATCGATGCGTCTGCCGGGCAGCAGGTGATGCTCGTGGATGAAGGCAATGCCCGCCTGATTAAGCGCCTGCGCCACTGCCTGATGGATCTGATATTCCTCCGGCTGGGCGGAAATGCGTATGGCGCTGAGGGCGGCAAGGATCGCCTGAACCTCGACGCTGGCTTGGTTGGCTTGGTTGGATTGGATATTGCTCATGTCAGCAGCCTCTCCAGCTCGGCAGGCAGGGGCGAGCTTAGATCGATGGTTTCGCCGGTGATGGGCTGTGCGAGCCGGATGTGGGTGGAATGCAGGGCAAAGCGACCCGACAGAGCCTCAAGCTCCGTGCCATAGAGGAAATCTCCGGCGATGGGATGACCAAGGGCAGATAGATGCACGCGGATCTGGTGTGTGCGCCCGGTTTCCAGCCGCAGCTGAACCAGACTGCGGGAGCCGCTTTGCAGCACGCGATAGTGGGTCACGGCTGACTGGC
>CAYWLE010000207.1:0-3327 GCA_964458825.1 uncultured Oscillospiraceae bacterium
CTCCCCTCGCGTTTGGACTGGCATACGCCAATGTAGCATGGGGTGCGCCACAAAGGATATTATAGCGCATTATGCATGCATCGTCAAGCGGTATATGGGCAAATATCGAGAATTTCACAATTCTTAAAATCCGCCGCAGCCAGACGATTCCCCCTTCAGATGCATGGTCAGCTCATTTTCTCACTCAGCTGTGCGCCGCCAAGCAGATGCACATGCAAATGCTCCACGCTCTGGCAGCCGTGCTTGCCGCAGTTGGAGAGCACCCGGAAGCCATCCGCCTCCACGCCCTCCTGCCGCGCCACCTTGCCAATGGCCTCGGTCAGCGCCGCAGCGCTCTCGCCGTCGCACTCCAGTATGTTCCTCATGTGCTTCTTGGGAACCAGCAGCACATGCACCGGCGCCTGAGGATTGATATCCCGAAAGGCATATACCTTCTCATCCTCATAAACCTTGGCGCTGGGGATTTCTCCCGCGATTATCTTGCAAAACAGGCAATCCATTCTTGATCTCACCTCCCGTTACAGATTCAGCCGTGCGTATTTTCCGCCTCGCCCCATGCCAGCGTCCCCTCCGCATGCGTGATGCGTATCTGATGGATGCTGCCCGGCTCGGCATGTGCGCGCACGCGCACATATTGACCCGTGTAGCCCTCGGCAAGGTCGTCCTCCGCCGCCGTTTCAAACAGCACGGACTGCACGCTGCCTACCAATCCTTTGACGAATTTTTCCTCCAATTGGTTGCCTAGCGCGATCAATCGGTTGGTTCTTTCGTGCTTCGTTCCTTCGTCGATCTGCCCCGGCATGCGATCCGCCACCGTTCCCGTCCTGCGGGAATAGGGGAAGGCATGGATCCTTGCAAAGCCAACCTTCTCCACAAAGGCAAGCGTCTGGGCAAATTCCTCCTCCGTTTCGCCGGGAAAGCCTGCAATCACGTCCGTCGTAATGGCGCAGTCCGGCATGTAGCGCCGCAAAAGCTCGCAGGCGGCATAGTACTCCGCCGAGGTGTACCTGCGCTTCATCCGCGCAAGCACCGTGTCGCTGCCCGACTGCATGGATAGATGAAATTGCCGCATGACGCCCGGCATCCGGCTCAGCTCCCGCGCAAATTCCTCCGTCACCGTCACCGGCTCCAGCGAACCCAGCCGCACCCGCTCCACGCCGTCCACATCGTGTACGGCGCGTATGGCGTCCAGCAGCGTGTCCTGCGTGTCCCTGCCGTAGCTGCCCAGATGGATGCCTGTCACCACGATCTCCCTGTAGCCAGCCTCCGCCAGCCTCGTCGCCTCAGCGCACACCTCCGCAACGGGCATCGAGCGCACCGGTCCACGCACCGCAGGTATAATGCAGTAGGCGCACCAGCGGTCGCAGCCCTCCTGTATCTTCATCGTCGCACGGGTCTTTCCCTCGTGCCGGGTCACAAACAGCGCCTCGAAATCCGCGCCCTTCAGGCTGGACACGGCGTTGATCCGCGTCCCCTCGGCAATGGCGCGCTCCGTAAGCTCCACTACCTCTGCCCGCCGCTGCACGCCGATCACCAGCCGCACGTTGTCCATCTCCAGCAGCTCCGCGCTCCTGCGCTGGGCAAGGCAGCCAGCCACCACGATGGCGCAGCCCGGGTGCAGCCGTGCCGTGCGGCGGATCAGCTTTTCGGATTTCTGATCTCCCGTGCCCGTCACCGTGCAGGTGTTGATCAGATAGACCTCCGCCTCATCCTTCATGCTCACCGGCGTGTATCCAGCGCGCTCAAACGCCTCCAGCATGGCCTCCGTGTCGTATTGGTTCACCTTGCAGCCAAGGGTATGTACAGCAATTCTCTTCATTGTGCGAATATCATTATCCTTTGATGTGCTCAGACTTGATTTCCTATCCGATGTCGCCCCAGAGCAGCATCGCCATGGCGCCCCCCGCCACAGCGGCGGTCTCCGTGCGCAGTATCCGCGGTCCAAGGCTGATCTGTCTGGCGCCCAGCTCCTCCAGCGCCCGCACCTCAGCCTCGCTCATGCCGCCCTCCGGGCCGATGACGATGCCTATGTCCCGTGCCTCGGGAAGCTGCGCATGGGCCGCCTTCATGCCAAAGCCAGAGGCTTCCTCCCAAGGAACCAGCAGCGCGTCGTGCTTGCGCATCCCTTCGGCAAGCTGCTTCCACGTCTGCGGTGCATCCACCTCCAGACATCCGCCGCGCTTGCACTGCTTGGCCGCCTCCCGGGCGATCCTCTGCAAGCGCTCCTGCCGCTTCCTGCCGTCCTTCTCGTCCAGCTTCACTATGCAGCGCTCCATCTTCACCGGAACCAGCCGCGCCGCGCCAAGCTCCGTCAGCTTCTGCACGATCAGCTCCAGCTTTTCCGCCTTGGGCAGACCCTGATACAGCGTGATCCGCACCGGAGCCTCGTTGTCCGGCATGCTCTCCTGTAAAAGCGCCGTGCAGGCTTCCTTGGAAATCTCCTGCATCACCGCCAGAAAGCGCTCGCCAGCCTCGTCCACAGCGCAAAAGCTGTCGCCGTGCTTCATGCGCATCACCAGCGCGGCATGCCGCGCATCCTCGCTCTTGAGCTGAACCAGCCTGCCAGCCTCGCCGCAGCCCTCAATATAAAACGAATTCATCTTAATTCTCTCGCCGTCTTATTTGTCGCAGGCGATGGCGCACCAGCCGCCCCGCTCGCACACGTCCAGCACCCGGTAGCCCGCCGCAGCCAGCGCATCCAGCACATCCTGCTTCCTGTCGGAAGCAATGCCCGAGCAGATAAATCTGCCGCCGTCCTTGATGTGGCTGCGCACAGGAGCCGCCATCATGATGATCACGTCCGCAATGATGTTTGCGATCACCACGTCCGCCTGCTCCTCCACGTTCTCCAGAAGATCCCCCGCCTTGCAGCGTATCCTGTCGGCAAAGCCGTTGATGCGGGCGTTCTCCTCGGCGACCCGCACAGCCACCCTGTCAATATCGGTGGCCAGCACGTCCCGTGCGCCCATGTGCGCCGCAGCGATGGCCAGTATGCCCGTGCCGGTGCCAACGTCGATGGCCGTCAGCCCCTCCGTCACATACTTCTCCACCAGCTCCACGCACATGCCCGTGGTTGCATGGGTGCCCGTACCGAAGGCAAGCCCGGGATCGATCTCGATCACCTTGTCCCCCTCTTTTACCTCGCACTCGCACCAGCCGGGCTTCACGATCATGTGCTTGCCCAGCCGGAAGGGCTTGAACGCCTTCTTCCAAGTTTCGCCCCAGTCCTCGCCGGCAAGGCTCTTTACCCTGATCTCCAGCTTGCCTGCATCGAAGCCAAGCTCCATCTCCCGCAGCCTGCTAACCTCGCTCTCGATCAGCCGCACT
>CAYWLE010000208.1:0-3323 GCA_964458825.1 uncultured Oscillospiraceae bacterium
TCTCCCGCAGCGGCAGATACGTAATGAGCTTTAACTCGAACAAGGCGCTGAGAATGGATAATCCTGACAACTCCAGCAGGTACTACGGGAATATAACAAACAGTAAGCTGTGTCTTGATCTGAACGGCGGAAGAACCTATACCTTCAAGATAATGGTTGATCCTGACTATAACTCCGGCTACAGCAATTTCACTGCAAAGCTGACCCTTCACACCGACGGCTCCTATGCCGACCGCGCCGTTTCCCTCGCCTACGATACTCCGGCGAATTACAACGTAGAATACGCCAACGACTACCGCATCTTCTGCTTTACCGCCGTGGAGGGGCAGAAATACCGCTTCACCAGCACGGGTTCTATGATGCGCTATATCGAGGTATGCAACAGCAGCTTTGATGTGATCGCCAACAGCGCCCGCGATATCAGCGGCAAAAACAGCTTTGATCTGACGCTCACGCCCGGCCGCAGCTATTACATACTCGTGCATGGTAGGGATTACTTCGCCAGCTCAAGCTGGTATTACAAGACCGGCTCCGGCACGATCAAGCTGGAGTGTCTGGATCGTGCGGTCAAACCCATCAGCGTGACCGCCAGCAAAACCAGCGTGAATCCCGGTCTGAACGACAAGGTTCAGTTCAACGTAACCACCAGCCTTGCAACCAAGGTTCGGTTGGTTGTGGACGGCGTGCCCAGCAACAATGTATACAACGTGACCGGCGGCAAGGCGAGCTTTTCCGAGTCCTTCCACCTTTCCGGCAGCCGCAAATGCCAGATTCAGGGCTTCTATTTGGGTCAGTGGACGCTGCTCAGCGGCGTGATCACCATCACGGTAAAGTCAGCGCCCTCCCTCGGCAAGCCCAGCTTCTCCTCTATCACCAATAACAAGGGAACCGCCGCCGTTGGCAAGCCCTATACCCTGCACTGGTACAAGCTGGCGGATGCGCAGAAGTACAGCGTGAATGTCTATTCCGGTACCGAGCGCATCTTCAACGACTTCGTAGCCACCAACAGCGCGACCATACCGGCGTATATCCTCGGCACGCAGGGCATCTATGGCGTGGATATCTATGGCATTGCGAACGATAGGCAGCAGAGCTCCTCGCCTGCCCACGCGGAGATCAACGTGCTGAGGCAGTGCATCAGCCTGAGCGCCAACGCAAGCGTCAGCGGCAATACCATCACTTGGTTTGCCAGCACCTCCGGTGCGACCGGCGCAATTTGCTACAACTTCAAGGTGTATAACAGCGCATCTGGGCTGGTTCACGACAGCGGCTATATCTATTCCCCCAGCTTCAGCTACACTGCCAAGACAAGCGGCAGCTATTATGTTATCATTCAGGCAAAGGACAGCTCCGAAACCGTTTACTTCGTCAGCAGCAGCACCCATCTGACCTTTGCACCCACGCGCAGCATACGCTTGACCAGCCCGAGCAACATGAGCGAGGTTCGCGCAGGCGAGAGCATGGAGATTACTTGGGAGGGCGGCTATTCCGACAAGTATATCGTAAATATCCTGCTGCTGGATGGTCAGCCCTCTCCCATGAGCGAGGATGAGCCGGGCAAGCTGCTCATCCATCCTGACACACCCTTCACCTCCAACCGTGTTTCCCTGCCCTCGAATGGCAGCTACACGGGGAAATACGTGCGCTTCAGCGTTTACGGCGCAAATGAAGCGGGTGAAATGACGGAGTCCGTCAGCCGCATCTATCTGAAGGTCGCGCCCAGATATACCGAGGCAGAGCTTCTGAGGATGCTTGTAAACGCGTCCGGCTCGGCATGCAGCGCTTGGTGCGCCGATTTCGATGGCGACGGCCATCTTGAAGCCTTTGCCGTGAGTGGCTGGAACAATAATGAGCTTTGGTACTGCAATGGAACCAAGGCTTGGAGGATTGCGACCTCGCAGGGCATCGGCTATGAGGTGGAGGACTGCAAAGTATATACCACCAGCAGCGGCGCCTTCTTTGTGGCGCAGGATGGCTTTACCTCCACATCCAAGAGCACCGCATGGTATGCAAGGAATGGTCAGCCGCTGAACGACGGCATCAACAGCCTCGGCTATCTGATCCAGTTCAGCGACAGTGAGTTTTCCTTCACCCATGACGCATACGATGGAGAAAGCAATGGCACGGGTCACACTTGGAAGCCCTATTATGCCGCATGGGCCGGCGATGGCTTTGTGGAGCACGGCGGCATCAGCATCAGCCAGAGCGACCTGCGCGTTGTAAGCGGCGCTGCAAGCTGGCTGGATGCCATTCAGAGCATGGGCGGCGAGATCACCGGCATTTACTATCGTTCAAATGGTATTGTAAACATCAACTATCGTCTTGGCTCCAGAAACTGCAATGCCACCCTTATCATCGACGGCAGCAACGCCAGCATCGTCGCTGCTGGAAGCGGCTCCTCTGACGGCATGCTCAGCGGCTCTGACTTTGGCGGCGTATACAAGTCCCACGTGCTCAGCCGTGTGGAGTATCCCTCCAGCTTCCCCTTCAAGAACTGGAACACCCTCGTGGTGAGCGGCAGCGAATACATCACCGTGGGCAGCAAAGCCACCCTCAAGGTAAAGAGCGAGAGCGGCAGCAGCATATCCAACAAGAAATGCAGCTGGCAGAGCAGCGACAAGAGCATTGCCACCGTGAAGGACGGCGTTGTAACAGCCAAGAAGGCGGGCAGCGTCACCATCACGGCAAAGGATAAGAAGGGTTACTTCGGAAGCATCAATATCACTGTGCAGCCCAAGGCAAGCTCCGTATCCATCCTGCTCAATGGCGCGGCCATCAACAAATCCCAAACCTATGCCGTGGAGCTCAAGGGCGAGCGCTGCGCAATCTCCGCTGTGGTTCTGCCCGAGGCGGCATCCCAGAATGTGAAGTGGAGCAGCAGCAGCTCCAAGGTCGCCGCCGTCAGCGCCGATGGCTTCATCGTGCCGAAGAAGGAAGGCACCACCACCATCAAGGCAACGGCGAACAACAAGAAGACCTGCTCGGTAAAGATTAAGGTTGTGGATTCTACCAAGCCGACCGGCATCAAGCTCGATAAGAGCGGCACTGTGGATCTGCGCATGGGTGAGACGCTTGCACTGAACGCGAGCCTCCAGCCCGCCACCGCCATCAGCACCCTCACGTGGAAGAGCTCCGATAAGAAGATAGCCACCGTGAATGCCAGCGGCATCGTTACCCCCGTTAAGCTCGGCACGACAACCATTCAGGTAAAGACCCATAATGGCAAGACCGCCAGCGTGAAGGTAAAGGTGGTTAAGGCTGTCGATGTGAATAAGCTTGCAACCATCAAGGGTACTGTGGCAAAGGCAGACAACCGCAGCCAG
>CAYWLE010000209.1:0-3311 GCA_964458825.1 uncultured Oscillospiraceae bacterium
GAATGCGCCAGCACATCCACGCGCACCGGGTCGCCGGACACGAAGAGGATGGCCTCGATGATGGCAGTCAGGTTTTCCAAGCGTATATCTCCTAATTCCGTATGAATGGGTTCCTATGGTCAGTTGGCTTGCTCGTCTGCCAAGCCAAATATGGTCAGTGCGTTCTGGTAGAGCTGCCGCGCCATGCGCTCGGGGGACACGCCCCGAAGCGCCGCAGCCTTCGCCAGCGTGTGGGTGATGAAGGCCGGCTCGTTTCTCCTGCCGCGCAGGGGCACGGGAGCCATGTAGGGGCAGTCGGTTTCAATGAGGATGCGATCCTCGGGCAGCTTTGTGCAAACCTCGCTGAGCTTGGGCGCATTTTTGAAGGTGAGCGCGCCGGAAAGGGAGATATACAGCCCGGCGTCCAGATAGAACCTTGCCGATTCCCAGCTTCCCGTATAGCAATGCATGATGCCCGCCGGCATGCGCCCGGCAGCCACGCGGCTGCGGAGCATGGCTGTGGTTTCGCCATGCGCCTCGCGGATATGCAGCTGCACCGGCATGCCAAGCTCATACGCCATATCCAGCTGATGATCGAACACCCGCAGCTGATCCTCCCTAGGGGAGAGGTCATAATGGAAATCCAACCCGATCTCACCCAGCATGCGGCAATCGGGACGCTTGAGATAATGCCGGAGCGTATCCTCGGCAGCGGCATTGAAGCGGCAGGCATTATGGGGATGCACACCGATGGAGCCGAGCAGAAAATCATGCTTTTCCACAAGGGCAAAAACCTTCTGCTGGTTTGGCTGCTCTTCGCAGGGATCGGCAACCACATTGGCGCGGCAGACGCCTGCCTCCCGGAAGCGGGCGATCACATCTTCAATATCTGCGTCAAATGCCTCGTCGGCAATATGGCAGTGGGTATCAAATATCTGCATCTTTTCTTCCTTTATATAGCTATATAGTATGCTCAGATAATGCGCTTACCACAGCTCGTTTTTCAGCGTGCGCTGGAACAGCCGCTCAATGGCCTGTCTTGGATCCACGCCCTCATAGAGCGCGCTATAGACCGCCTGACAAATGGGCAGCTCCACGCCGTGCTTCCTGCTCAGGCGCATGAGCGCATTGGCGGTGTAATAGCCCTCGGCAAGCTTATCAAATTTCTCTCCCCGCACCAGCATCTCGCCAAAGCGGCGGTTATGGCTGTATCGGGAAAAGACGGTGGCCTCATAATCCCCCAGATGGCACAGACCATAGGCGGAGAAGGGATTGCCGCCCATTTTTTCGATGAGGCGGGCGATCTCCCGGGTGCCGCGGCTCATCAGCGGACCCTTCAGGGTGGTCAGCTCCAGCCCGTCCAGCACGCCTGCGGCGATGCCGATGACATTCTTGGCTGCCGCGCCAAGCTCATTGCCGATCAGATCATCGCCATAATAAAAGCGGATGAGGCTGCTGGAGAAGGCGTTGACGAGCCTGTCCTTGACCCGCGCATCGTCGCTATCGATCACCATGCAATTTGGCACGCCGGCATAGAACTCCTGCACGTGTCCCGGCCCCAGCCAGACAGCCACCGGGCAGGAGGGATGCAGGTTATCCCCCGCCACCTGCGAGAGGCGGCGGCCGGTTTCGATCTCGATGCCCTTCATGCATAGCACGAAGGTCTTGCCGCGCAGGTTCAGCGGCTTTAATTCATCCATCAGCCCCTGCAGCGCCTGCGAGGGCACGGAGATCACGATGACCTCGCTATCCTGCACGTATTTATAATCCGTGTGCAGCGCGATGCTCTCCGGCAGGGTCAGCAGGTCGTTTCTGCGCTCACTGAGGAAGCGCTGCATATGGGCGGAGGTTCCCCTGCCCAGCAAGCTGACCTCATGACCGATGCGATCCAGATACCACGCGATCAGCGAACCCCAGCGCCCGCAGCCAATAACGCTTACTTTCATCTTATCTCCTGCTATTTTCATTCAAAATCAGCCTGCGCACGGCGTTTACCGGCGCAGACCGATTCTCCACAACAGCTTTTAGCCGATCTCGCTGCCGGGAGCCACGCTGCCATCCACGGTAAGCAGCTTCACGCCGTTTTCATCCTCGGCGCACAGCAGCATGCCCTCGGAAACCTGACCAGCCATCTTGCGGGGAGCAAAGTTATTGACCATGACCACGGTCTTGCCCACCAGCTCCTCCGGCGCATAATACTTGGCGATGCCGGAGCAGACGGTTTTGGTTACGCCGCCGCCCACATCGAGGGTTTCCTTGAGCAGCTTATCGCTCTTTTCCACGCGCTCGCAGGCGATCACCTTGGCGGCGATGAGCTTGATCTTCATGAAATCATCGAAGCTGGCGATGCCCTCGGGCAGCTCCTGCTTCTTCTCCTGCTTGGACTGCTTCTTTTCTTCCTTCTTTTCGGGCTTCTTTTCGGGCTTGTCCTCCTTGCCGCCGTTCAGAGCCTCCAGCTCCTTCTTGATATCCACGCGGGGGAAGAGAGCCGCGCCCTTGCAAACCTTCGTGCCGGGCTTGATGCCGCCGAACCTCTGCACGGATTCCCAAGTCTTGAGGGAATCGTCGGTCACGCCCAGCTGCTCGAAGATGCGCGCCGGGGTGCCGGGCATGCAGGGATAGATATGCACAGCCACCGCACGAATGCACTCGGCGAGGTAATACATGCAAGTCTTGAGCCTCGGCAGACCATCCTCGCTCTTGCACAGCACCCAAGGCTGGTTGATATCAATATAGCGGTTGCAATCGCCAATGAGCTTCCATATCTCGGCAAGCGCCAGCGAGAACTGCAATTCGTTCATGTGCTTCTCCACCAGCGCCGGCAGCGCCTCAAAGCGCTCGCGCAGGGCGATATCGCTCTCGTTTTCTTCGCCGGGCTGGGGAACCTCGCCGCCGAAATACTTCTCGATCATCGCCACGGTGCGGGAAACGAGGTTGCCCAGATCGTTTACCAGATCGGAATTCATGCGGGTGAGCAGGGCTTCGTTGGTATAGTTGCCATCGGAGCCAAAGGGCATCTCGCGCATCAGGTAGTAGCGCAGGGTATCCACGCCGTAGCGCTCCACGATAGGTGCAGGATAGACGATATTGCCCTTGGACTTGCTCATCTTATCATTGCCAAAGAGCAGCCAGCCATGGCCGAACACCTGCTTGGGCAGCGGCAGACCCAGCGCATGCAGCATGATGGGCCAGTAGATGGTATGGAAGCGGACGATTTCCTTGCCGACCAGATGGATATCCGCCGGCCAGTATTTATTGAACAGGCTCTCGTCGTCGCTGCCATAGCCGAGAGCGGAGATATAGTTGGAGAGAGCGTCGATCCAGACATAGAC
>CAYWLE010000210.1:0-3276 GCA_964458825.1 uncultured Oscillospiraceae bacterium
TGGACGAGGGCTTCGGCAAGAACGAGCCTGTGGACGTGGTTGTGCGCCCCGAGGACGTGATGATCGTGGGCGAGGACGTGGGCATGCTCACCGGTACGGTGGAAAGCGTGCTGTTTAAGGGCGTGCATTATGAAATGATGATCGATACCGGCTCCATGAAGTGGAAGGTGCATTCCACCAGCATGCAGCCCGTGGGCAGCCGCGTGGGTCTGACCATCGTGCCCTTCAATATCCATATAATGCGCAAGGAGGGCTGAGCTATGAAGCGTCAATGGTATGCCGCGCCCTATGGGCTGTGGATGCTGATGTTCACCATCGTGCCGCTGCTGTTCGTGGTCTATTATGCCTTCTCCGATGGTCAGGGCGGCTATACGGCGGCCAATTTTCTGCGCATCTTCCAGCCGGGCTACCTGCCCGTGCTGCTCGATAGCTTAAAGCTCGCCCTCTACTGCACCATCATCTGCCTGCTCATTGGCTATCCCACCGCCTATTTCCTCGCCAGCAAGGATTTTTCATCCAATAAGATGCTGGTCGTGCTGATCCTGCTGCCCATGTGGATGAACTTCCTGCTGCGTACCTACGCCATGATGACCATCCTCGAAAATAATGGTTTGCTCAATACCCTGCTTGAAAAGCTCGGCTTCTCCAAGGTTCGTATCATCGGTACCGAGGGCGCGGTTCTGCTGGGTATGGTCTATAACTTCCTGCCCTTCATGGTTCTGCCCATCTATACGGCGCTGAAGAAGCTGGACGCCGGCGTCATTGAGGCGGCGGAGGATTTGGGCGCAAACCCCATCCGCGTGGTTCTCAGGGTTGTGGTTCCTCAGTCCGTGCCCGGCGTGGTTTCCGGAATCACCATGGTGTTCATGCCGGCAGTGACCACCTTTGCCATCACCCGCCTGCTCTCCAACGGCATGATCTATCTCGTGGGCGATATGATCGAGGAATACTTCATCACCGTAAATAACCGGCCGGCTGGCTCCTCTCTCTCGCTGGTGATGCTGGTTCTCATTCTCATCTCCACCATGCTGCTGCGCATGGTGAACCCCGATAAGGAAGGAGGCGGCGTATGATACGCAAAAGCAGCCGCTCCGGCGTTGCCCTCAAGGGGCTGTATCTGGCGCTGGTGCTCGCCTTTCTCTATCTGCCCATCATGGTGATGTTTGCCCTCTCCTTCAATGCCAGCGAGTCCCGCGCGGAATGGACGGGCTTCACCTTTGATTGGTATCTCAAGCTCCTTCAGAATGAGAATATCATCTCCGCTCTGAAGGTCACGCTCAGCGTTGCCGTGATTGCCACGGCGGTATCCGTGGTCATTGGCACGCTGGCTGCCATCGGCATGTATTCCATGAAGCGCGGCTGGTTCAATATCCTCTCCGCGCTCTCCAATATCCCCATGACCATGCCCGATATCGTTACCGGCGTATCGCTGATGCTGATGTTCATCTTTATGAAGATACCGCTGGGCAGGGGAACGATGATACTGGCGCATATCGCCTTTGACACGCCATACGTGCTCTTTTCGGTGCTGCCGCGCCTGCAAATGATGAACCCAAATATCTACGAGGCGGCGCTGGATCTCGGCTGCAAGCCCATGCAGGCGCTGCCCAAGGTAATCATACCGGAGATCGCTCCCGGCATCGTCACCGGCTCCCTGCTGGCGTTTACCATGTCGCTGGATGATTTCGTCATCTCCTACTTTACCTCCAATACCGACCAGAACCTTGCAATGGTGGTCTATTCCTCGGCACGCCTCGGCGTGGAGCCGACGATGTATGCCCTCTCGGCGCTGATGTTCGTGTGCATACTCGTGCTGCTGCTGATCGTCAACCGCCGCTCCGGTCTGGAAAATATACTCTGATCCCCATACCAAACTACGATATTACACCGCCAAGGAGGAAACCTTCCATGAAAAAGATCGCTCTGCTCCTGTGCCTTGTGCTTGTATGCACCCTGCTCTCTGCCTGCGGCGGAAGCAAGGAACCTACCGATGTTGCCGCCGAGGCAGGCAAGGCAGCCAAATCCACGCAGACCATCACCGTATTCAACTGCTACGATTATATCGATCCCGCTGTGATCGACCTCTTTGAGCAGGAAACTGGCATCACCGTGAAGTACGCCAACTACACCACCAACGAGGAAATGTATACCAAGCTGGAGGCCGGCGCAGGCTCCTATGATGTGATCTTCCCCTCTGATTATATGATCGAGCGCATGATTAAGGAGGATATGCTTGCCGAGCTGGATATGGCTGCCATGTCCAACTATGCAAACATCATGGAAAGCCTCAAGAACCCCAGCTACGACCCGGACAACAAGTATTCCGTACCCTACATGTGGGGCACGCTGGGCATCCTCTATAATACCGAGATGGTGGATGGCGACATTACCAGCTGGAGCGCCCTCTTTGACGAGAAGAACGCCGGCAACGTCATCATGATGAACTCCATGCGCGATACCATCGGCATCGCCCTGAAGTACCTCGGCTATTCCCTCAATACCCGCGACGAGGCGGAGCTCAACGCCGCCAAGGACGTGCTGGTTGCCCAGAAGCAGGCGAAGATCGAGTCCGGCTACCTCCTTGATGAAACCAAGGATAAGATGGTCGGCGGCGAGGCTGCCATTGGCATCGTCTATTCCGGCGACGCCCAGTACGCCATCGAAAAGAACGATAAGCTCAAGTATGTCATCCCGCAGGAGGGCAGCAATATCTGGGTGGACGGCATGGTGGTTCCCAAGAGCAGCAAAAACCTCGAGGCCGCCCGGCAGTTCATCGACTTCATGTGCCGCGAGGACGTGGCCCGCATGAACTTTGAATATATCTACTATTGCTCTCCCGTGCAGGCTGTGGTGGATGGCCTCTCCGAGGAGGATGCCGCCATGGAGACCATCAACCCCGCCGCCGAAACCGTGGCCCGCTGCGAGTTCTTCAATGATGTGGCAGACTGCATGAACCTCTATGAGAGCGTTTGGATGGAGGTTCGCCTCACCCGCTGACACCCTTTGACATGCCAAAAGCCCGGCTTCGATAATGCATCGAAGCCAGGCTTCTCATATTATGTATCAGTATCGCGTATCAAGAGTTAATATGTAAAGGGTGGTTTCTGCCACCTAATACATATGACTGCGGCTCATTTGTGGTGAATTGAAAAGCAGTTGTAGGAAAGACTAACTAATAAAAGTCAAGAGCTTTAGAGAAAAAAAGTCCCCCTGAAATTCAGGGGGGGGAAGAAGTCAGGAAGCGGGACGCTCATCAGTCTGTGCTTTCAGAAGAAC
>CAYWLE010000211.1:0-3269 GCA_964458825.1 uncultured Oscillospiraceae bacterium
CCATAGAGGAGACGCGCAGGATACTCGCCTCCTTTGATTTTAACGTAAATCCCAAGTCGGAGATGCAGTCGCTTACGGTGGCGCAGATGCAGATGGTGGAGATCATCAAGTCCGTCAGCTACAATGCAAAGCTCATCATCATGGACGAGCCAACCTCCTCGCTGGATGTGGAGGAAACCAAGCGCCTGTTCAAAACCATACGCGACCTGCGCGAAAAGGGCGTTTCAGTGATCTACATATCCCACCGACTGGAGGAGATATTCGAAATCTGCGACCGGGTGAGCGTGTTCCGCGACGGCCACTACATCGATACCCGCAATGTATCCGACGTGACCCGCAACGAAATGATTGCGTTGATGGTTGGCCATGAGGTGAAAAACATCTTCCCCAAGGAGGAGGTTCCCATCGGTGAGGAGGTTTTCCGTGTGGAGAACCTCTCGGGCAACGGCTTCAATAATATCAGCTTCAGCGTGCATGCGGGCGAGATACTGGGCTTCTCCGGGCTGGTTGGCTCGGGTAGAAGCGAAACCATGCGAGCCATATTCGGCATGGACAAGCTCCACTCCGGCAAGATCTATCTGCGAAACAAGGAGATACGCATACGCAGCCCCCGTCAGGCGATCAAGCAGGGCATTTCCATGGTATCGGAGGATCGAAAGCTCTATGGACTGATGCTCAACCGCCCGATACTGGAAAATATATCCCTTGCCAGCCTGCCGCTTAGGCAAAAGGGCGCGCTGATCCGTGCGCGCAGAGAGCGGCAGGAGGTGGGGAAGACGGCGCAGCAGCTTACTGTGAAGGCATCCAACCTCGATCAGGACGCCATCTCCCTCTCCGGCGGCAACCAGCAGAAGGTTGTGCTTTGCAAGTGGATGATGACGGAGCCGCAGGTGCTGATCCTAGACGAGCCTACCCGCGGCGTGGATGTTGGCGCCAAGGCGGAGATCCACCGCCTGATGTGCTCCTTTGCGAGGGCTGGCATGGCGATCATACTGATTTCCTCGGAGCTTCCCGAGGTAATGAGCATGTCGGATCGCATTCTGGTTTACCACGAGGGTGGCATCAACGGCGAGGTACGCAGGGAGGACATTCTTTCAGGCAAGGAGACGCAGGAAACCGTTTTGAACCGCGCCTTTGGCGGCTAAGGCAACGCCCGACAGGAGGAAGAAGAGAATGGCAAATCATGTTTTGAACGTTGAAAAGAAGGATCGCTCCGCCTTTATGCGCAAATACGGCGTATTCTTCGTGCTTCTGATGATGGTGGTTATCATGGCGGTGGTATCGCCAGTTTTCCGCACATGGTCGAATACGATCAGCATCCTCCTTCAGGTTGCCATCAACGGCATACTGGCGCTGGGCATGGTATTTGTGATCACGGCGGGCGGCATCGACCTGTCCATTGGCTCCATGCTGGCGCTGGCTGGCTCGATTGTGGGCGTTATGCTCACGGCAGACCCCACGCAGATACCGCAGGCTTGTGCGCTTGCCGTGGTCGCCTGCGCGGCATTCGGCTTTTTGAACGGCGTGCTGGTGGCAAAGTTTGATATGTTCCCCTTTGTGGTCACGCTTTCCACCCAGCTGGTGATACGCGGTTTGGCATACATCATTACCGGCGGTTATTCGCTGACGCTCTCCAGCAAGCCCTTCCGGCAGATCGGCGGCGGCAAGCTCTTTAACGCGATACCCTATCCGGTGCTGGTATTTGCCTTCCTTGCCATTATAGCCTATATACTTCTGCACAAGACCCGCTTCGGGCGCTATGTATATGCGGTCGGCGGCAATATGCAGGCCGCCATCGCCTCCGGCGTGAACGTATTCTGGACGCGGGTATACACCTTCATTCTGATGGGCTTCTGTGCTGGCGTGGCAGGCGTTATCATGTGCAGCCGCATCTCTGCCGGCCAGCCCAACGTGGGCGCCGGTTATGAAACGGACGCCATCGCAGCCTGCGTTATCGGCGGCACCAGCTTTGCCGGCGGCATATCCACCATACCCGGCACGGTGATCGGCATACTGATTATCGGTGTTATCTACAATGGAATGAACCTGCTGCGCATCAATACCTACTGGCAGACCATCGCCAAGGGACTGCTGATTATCGGCGCGGTCATGCTGGATAAGGCGATGACCAAGCGGCGCAAGTAAGAAACCGCACGGACGGCAATTGACAGGATCCATAATCCGAAAAGGATTATAATAAAGGAGGAAAAAACTATGCGTAAGATTCTCATGCTCGTTCTCGCTCTCTGTCTGGCTCTGACTGCATTTACCGCAGTGGCAGAGGATGACGCCAAGATCATCGGCATCATCCAGAAGAACACGGTAGACGCCTTCCACCTGACCATCAACAGCGCAGCTATTGAGGCGCTGGAGGCACTCAAGGCAGACGGCACCATCGACGACTATCGCCTCTACGACGGCAAGACCGACCCCATCACCCAGTGCGACCTGATGGAAACCGCCATCCTCGAGGGCTGCGATGTTATCATCGTGCTGCCCGCTGAGGCCGCTGGCTGCGATCCGATCCTGGAGCGCGCTCAGGAAGCCGGCATTCCGGTGGTCGTGGTAAACTCCAAGACCAACAACACCGATGAGCTGGGCGCCTGCTACATTGGCTCTGACGACGTTTTCGCCGGCGAGCTGATGGCCAACTTCGTATCCGAGAAGCTGCCCGAGGGCGGCAAGTATGCGCACTGCATGGGCGTTATCGGTAACTCCGCTCAGATCCAGCGCACCGAGGGCATCCACAATATCCTTGACAAGCTGGACAACTGGGAGATGGTTGACGAGCAGGGCTGCGAGTGGCAGGGCGACAAGGCAATCAGCTTCACCCAGTCTTGGCTCCAGATGTATGGCAACGAGCTGAAGGCCGTTATCTGCGACAACGACGACATGTCCTCCGCAGTTAAGGCTTACCTCATCACCGAGGGTCGCGCAGACATCGTTTGCATCGGCGTTGACGGCAATGCTGGCCCGATGCAGATGGTTGCCGATGGCGAGCTGGACGCCACCGTGTTCCAGGATGGCGCAGGTCAGATCCGCAAGAGCATCGAGGTTGCTACCGAGCTGCTCAAGGGCAATGCCATCGAGAAGGAATACATGATCCCCTTCGTTCTGATCACGCAGGAGAACGTAAACGACTACATCTAATCTAAATGTAGCACTGCTATGAGGCTGCCGAAAGGCAGCCTCTTTTAGTTGCCAAAAAAGTGGTTCTGAAGGCTGGAAGCATGCTCGAAAACCTTCGATTTATTGGGAAATCATAATAT